>CBFGJR010000250.1:0-7207 GCA_965649145.1 Caldifarciminota bacterium
ATTCTGTAAAGGAAAATAAGGATACCTGCCTTTGGTGTTAAGGAAATTAAAGTTAAATAAGGCACGCTTATTTTTTCAAATACATCAGGCATGAAGAATTGAAAGGGTATAAATAAAATTTTAAATCCAAGGGAAAAGATAAAAAGTTGAAGGGAAAGAGAATAAAGGGGGTTATTCCTTTCAAAGAGAGCAAAGGCTTTAAAGGTAAGGTTCTCGGTTCTTGAATAGAGTAATATGAGGGAAAAAAGCAAAAAAAGGGAGGAAAGGGAGCCAATAACAAAATAACGGATAAGGGGTGAAAGGTCCTTATATTTTTTTGATTCAAGTCCGATAAGAATATAGAAAACAAAGGATAGAAGTTCAAGGGAGATAAAAAAAATAATTAAACTTTCAGTTTTTAGAATAAGACGCAGGGAAAGTAGATGAGCATAAATAAAGAAATTTGAAATAGAGAATTCCTCTTTATTTTGAGTTATATAAAAGGGATAAAGGATAAAAAAAGTTCCAATATCTAAAAGATATAGAAAAGTTTCTGATTTTAAGATAAAATTTGTGAAAATAAGAGAAAGATAAGAAAGCATTAAAAAAACATTGTACCCCCTTTTGTTGATTGAAATCATATAGAAAACATTTAAAATTAAGAATGTGGTTAAGAGTATTTCTTGAAGATAACCTAAGAGTATTTCTTTTATCATTTTGAAAGTATATAAAGAAAGGGTGAGGGAATAATGCCTAATAAGAATACAAAAAAGGTTAAAAGTAAAAGGATTTTTCTTTCCTTTAAGTCAAGGTCAGGGAGATATCGGAGGTTTTCCTTTTTTATATCTCGCCATAAGGTTTTTTTTATTGCCTTTAAAGCATAAAGAGCTGAAAAAAAGGGGGCAAAGGAAAGGAGGGCACCGTAAGTTAAATTATTTTTAAAGGAAGAATAAATAATAAGAAATTCACCCACAAAGTTTGATGTTCCAGGTAATCCAATTGTTGCTAAGAAAAACAGGACAAAATAAAAAGAAAATACAGGAATAATTCTTGAAATTCCGCCAAAATCTGAAAGTTCCCTTGTGTGTGTTCTTTTATATAAAATTCCTACAAGAATAAAGAGACCTCCTGTTACTATCCCGTGATTAAACATCTGTAAAAAAGCTCCCTGAATACCTGAAGCATTCTGCATTACAAGTCCTAAAATTACAAATCCCATATGGGAAACACTTGAGTAAGCCACGAGTCTCTTTAAGTCTTCCTGGGTAAAACTCATAAGTGCACCATAAAATATTGAAAAAATGGACATAAATACAATGATATCTTTGAAGTAAAGAAAAATCTGAGGGAAAAGGGGAATCAAAAATTTATAAAATCCCCATGTTCCCATTTTAAGGAGAACTCCGGCCAGGATAACACTTCCAGCAGTGGGTGCTTCTGTATGAGCATCAGGTAACCATGTATGAAAGGGGAAAAGGGGAACTTTAATTGAAAAACTTATTAAAAATAAAAGGAAACCTATTTTACTCTTAGAATCAAAGAATCCAAGTTTCACTCCAATTATACCTGTTAAGAGGAATGCACCGGATAAAAGGGTATAGAATACAAATTTTAAGTTGGCAATTCTTTTTCTTTCTCCTCCCCATATACCGATTAAAAAGTAAAAGGGGATTATTGAAAATTCCCAGAAAACAAAAAAGGGTAAAAGGGAATCGGAAGAAAAGAGCAAATTTAAAGAGGTCTGGGTTGAGAGAAGCCATACATTAAATTCCTTTATTCTGAACAAAATATCTTCCTTTGAAAAATATATGGATAAAAAAAATAGAAGGTTGTTCAAAAAAATTAAAAGGGAGGAAAAGGAGTCTATTTTAAAAACAAAATCAAGAAATGAGAGTTTGAATTCTATTAAATAAAATTCCCTTAAGGGGTTTAAGAAAAAATAAAAAAGATAAAAACCTGAAAAAAAGAGGGGTATAATTGAAAATAATAGAGTAAGATTAAAAATTAAATTCCTTTTTTCCTCCTTTAAAAAAAAGAGAATTATTGCACCAAAAATTGGAATGGAGTATATTAAGACTTCTTTCATTTTTATTGATTTTAAGAAACTCTAAAAGGGATTTTCATTTGTTTATTGCTTTATAATTATGATTATGAAAATTTATGACAGGGAAATATATGAACTTATAAAAAAGGAAATAAGAAGGCAGGAAGAAAATATAATTCTTATTGCTTCAGAAAACTATGCCTCTTACAATGTTTTGAGGGTAATGGGAACTCCACTTTCAAACAAGTACGCGGAGGGTTATCCTTTTAAAAGGTATTATGGAGGTTGTGAAGTTGTTGATGAGATAGAACAGATTGCTATTGATAGGTTAAAGAAACTTTTCAATGCAGAGCATGCAAATGTTCAGCCCCATTCAGGAACCCAGGCTAATTTATCTATCTACCTTGCTCTTTTAAATCCCGGAGACACAATTTTATCAATGAAACTTCCCCATGGGGGACACCTATCTCACGGACATAAGGTAAATGCAGCAGGGAAATATTACAGGGTTGTTCAGTATGGAGTAAGAAAGGATACAGAAACAATTGATTTTGATGAGGTAAGGAATTTAGCAAAAAAAGAAAAACCTAAAATTATTGTATGCGGGTATTCAGCTTATCCAAGGAAAATTGATTTTAAAACCTTTAGAGAAATTGCAGATGAGGTGGGAGCCTATCTTCTTGCTGATATAGCCCATATTACAGGTTTAATAGCAGCAGGATTTCATGAAAACCCCTTTCCTTATGCCCATGTTGTAACGGGAACAACCCATAAAACTTTAAGGGGACCAAGGGGAGGTTTTATACTATCAATAAAGGAACTTGCAGAAAAAATTGATAAGGCTCTTTTCCCTGGAATGCAAGGTGGTCCTCTTGAACATGTTATTGCAGCAAAGGCTGTATGTTTTAAAGAGGCAAATACCCCTAAGTTCAGGGAATATATAAAAAATGTAATAGAGAATTCAAGGAAGTTAGCGCTTACTTTGAAGGAAAAAGGTTTAAGGATAGTATCTGATGGGACTGATACCCATTTATCCCTGATTGATTTAAGACCTCTTGGAATTACAGGAAAAGAGGCAGAAGATTTACTCAATATTACTGGAATTGTTGTTAATAAAAATACAATACCTTTTGATGAAAAACCGCCTACAGTTACAAGTGGTATAAGGATTGGTTCGCCCTGTGTTACAACAAGGGGAATGAGAGAAAAGGAAATGGAATTGATTGCTGAATGGGTCTATGAGGTAATAAGTTATAAAAGTGAAGAAAAGGCAAAAAAAATAAGGGAAAAGGTACTGGAACTTACAAAAGATTTCCCTGTTTACGGTGATGTTTTTGATAGTATTTTAAGTGAATAAAATAATTTTTTTATTTTTCCTTTTATTTTTAAATTGTGTTTATTCTTTAAAACCTCCTTTGCCAGAGGGTATAAAGACAATTGGTGTTGAAAATTTTTCCAATTCTTCTGAGAGGTTAGGAATAGAAATTTTTGTAACACAAAGTTTCATTGATGGAATTTTGGATGATAGAAGAATCCCTTTGAAAGATTTAAATACCTGTGATTTACTTATAAAGGGGGAGATTACAAGATATTTAAGGTCGCCTTTTGGAGTTACAGGTGGTGGAGAAGTTTTTTCTTACAAGGTTATAATCAGGGCAAAAGTTAATTTTTTGAAAAGGGATGGTTCTCAGATTTTTGAAGGAAGGGAATTTCAGGGGGAAAGTGTTTATGATGCAAGGGAAAAAAGTGAAGAAGAAGCGATTAGAGAAGCAGCAAAGGACCTTTCAAGAAAAGTAATTCAATATATCTATGCCCATGCAATTTGAGATAGAGATAAAAAAAATAGTTCAGGAAGGTTATGGAATTTCAAGGGATAAAGGTAAGGTGGTTTTTGCCCCTTTTGTTTTACCGGGTGAAAGAGTAAAAGTGGAAGTTGTAGAAGATAAAAAAGATGTTACTTTTGCTTATCCAGTTGAGATAATTGAAAAAAGTGATATGAGAATAAAGCCAAAGTGCCCCTATTTTGGAGAATGTGGGGGTTGTCATTTTCAGATGGCAAATTATAATTATCAGTTAAAAATAAAAGAAGAAATTGTAAGGGATGCTTTTTATCATAATGCAAAGATTAAGGAAGTTCCCCTTGAAAAGGCTGTTCCTTCACCGGAAATTTTCTATTACAGAACAAGGGCCCATTTTCCATTAAAGAGAATAAAGGGTAAGGTTTATGCTGGATTTTATAAAAGGGAAAGTCATTATTTAATATCAATTGAAGAATGTCCAATTCAAAAGAAGATAATAGTTGACCATATGTTAAAAATAAAAGAGATATTACAGGAAGAAAGGATTACAATATATGATGAAACAAAGGATTTTGGAAGGTTAAGATACTTATCAATTAAGACAAATAAAGATGAAAGCGAAATTCTTGTAATATTTGTTACAAGGAAAAGGGGATTTCCAAAAAGTATTGTAAAAAGGGTTGAGGAATTTAAAAGGTTAACAGGTGTTGTTGAGAATATAAATCCCAAAAAGGGTAATGTAATTTTAGGGGAGGAGGAGAGAATCCTTTCAGGAAGGAATTATGTTTTTGAACATATAGGGGATTTAACTTTCAGAGTTTCTTCAAGGTCTTTTTTTCAGGTAAATCCTTCTATTTTATCTTTGCTTCTTGAAAAAATTGGTGAGGAGATAAAGGGGTATGATACCTCTATTGACCTTTACGGAGGTGTTGGACTTTTTGGTTTTTATTTTTCTAAGTTTTTTAGAAAGGTTTATATTGTTGAGATAAATGATTCTTCTTATAAGGATGCTCTTTACAATCAGAAGATAAACGATTTATTTAATGTGGAGATAATTAAGGAGGATGCCGGGAATGCTCTTAAAACTTTAAGGGGTGAAGTTTTAATTTTAGATCCACCGAGGAAGGGAATAGATGAAAGTGTAATAGAAGGGATAGAGAGGATAAAACCGGAGAAGATAATTTACCTTTCCTGTTTTCCGCCTTCCATTGCAAGGGATTCAAAGATTTTAATTTCAAAGGGTTACAATTTAAAAAGGGTTATTCCCTTTGATTTTTTTCCCCAGACCTATCATGTAGAAGTTTTATGTGTTTTTGAGAAAAAATTTTAATCTTTAAGACAATCCTTTATTTCTTCCTCGTAGTAAAATTTGATTTTCTTTTTTGATTTTTTTAAAAGAACTATATGAAAGGGCTGTGTAAATGCCATTGTTACTATACAATTTTTACCTGGTGATATTTCTTTAACAAAAACTTTTATTTCCTTATCTTCTTCAATAATTTTTTTTATTTCAGTGGAAAATCCACCTGTAGGTTTTTCTCCCATAAAGGTGCAGATTAACATATATTTATCAAAATCAATTTCAGGGGGTTCTGGAAGCGGGAGAAGTATTTTTGTAAGATTTTTCCACACATCAAGAAATTCCCTTTTATTTTTTATTACAATTTCCTTTTTTTCCTTTATTCCTGAGTAAAAACCCTTTTGAAAGGTTTCAAATTCTAATTCTCCTTTTTTATTTTCCCTTGTATGAAAACAGAAATTTAAAGAGATGAAAAAAATAAATATAATTAAAAACCTCATAGAAAAATATAAGATAAGTTTTTTTCAAAAGTAAATATGTCTTATAATTTTTTATGTTTGGCGAACTAATTAATTTAATAGAAACAGAGGAACATAAACTTTTGAGGGAAACAGTTAGGAAGTTTGTTAAGGAGAGAATTGCGCCTTTATCATCTGAGATTGATGATAAAGATGAGTTTCCTTCCCAGATTTTTAAAGAGATGGCAGAACTTGGATTCACAGGAATTCTCACACCAGAGGAATACGGAGGTTTTGGAGAGGATGTTTTATCCTGTTGTATTGTTCTTGAGGAAATTTCAAGGGAAAGTCCATCTGTAGCCCTTTCACTTCTTGCCCATTCTGTTTTGTGTGCCCATCCTATAACAAGATTCGGAACAGAGGAGCAGAAGGAAAAATATTTACCGAAACTTGCAAGGGGTGAACTTATAGGTGCTCTTGCTATTACAGAACCTGATGCGGGTTCTGACACTTATTCCATTAAAACAACAGCAAGAGAAGAGAAAGATGGATTTATCATAAATGGTAGTAAGATTTTTATAACAAATGGTTCAATTGCTGATATTATTATAGTTTATGCAAAAACTTCACCTGAAAAAGAAAAAAGGGGGATATCAGGTTTTATTTTTGAAACAAATAGTAAAGGTTTCTCGGTGAGTAAAAAATTTGAAAAAATGGGGATGCGGGGTTCTCCGACTGCCTCTTTATTTTTTGATAATGCTTTCTGCCCAAAAGAAAATCTACTTGGAGAGAAAGATAAAGGTTTTAATATACTTGTAAAGTCTTTTGAAGTTGAAAGGATTACTATTTCAGCGATTTCTCTTGGTATAGCCCTTTCTGCTCTTGAATGGCAGATTAGATATTCAAAGGAGAGAAAACAGTTTTCTAAACCCATTTATGAGTTTCAGATGGTATCCGAAAAAATTGCAGAAAATGCTGCAGAACTTGAGGTTTTAAGAACCTATATATATTTTCTTGCTAAAAATTATGATATCAGGAAGGATAACAGGATTGAAAGCGCTACTTCAAAGCTTCTTGCGGGGAAACTCGGAGTTAAGGCATCTCTTGATGCAATTCAGATTCTTGGGGGATACGGTTATACAAAGGAGTACCCTGTAGAAAGATTTTTAAGGGATGCAAAACTTATGGAAATAGGTGCAGGCACTTCTGAAATAATGAAATTTATAATCTCTAATATTATGATTGAAAAATATATGCTTTAAAAATTAAAATTTTACTTTAAAGTTTAAATCCTTTTAAAAAAGGAGGTTTTTATGAAAAAATTAACCATAGGTATAATGGGGATAGTAATGGGGCTATATGCCCTTGAAGGGAATCAACCTCAAATCCCGCAGGTACTCTTCCAGCAGAACTTAAATAAGGAATATGTAGGATTTGAGAAAAACTTTGGACAAATTCAAGATTTTGAAGGTAAACCTGTAAATGAAGTTTTAGTAAGAGCAAAACTTCCTGGGCTTGGGATTTTTATAACTGAAAAGGGTGTTTCTTATGTTTTATATGCTGTTAAAAATGAAAATTCAGAAAAAAGTTTAGAAAACGCAGAAAAACCGTTAATCCTTCCAGAAGA
>CBFGJR010000251.1:0-7201 GCA_965649145.1 Caldifarciminota bacterium
CAAAACAACCTTTCTTTCTACACAGTATAAGTTCAGGAGAATAAAAAGCATTAAAAATTTTTTCATTTTTTACCTCCTTCAAATAATTTTAAAAAATTCTTATGGTCATTTTCAAAGGTTTAAAATTTGAGCGATTATTATGTTAAAATAATTTTTATGAAATGTTTAAGGTGCGGTTTTGAGAATCCTGATAGTTTTAAATTCTGTGGAAATTGTGGTGAGAAACTTTCTGGTGGTATATTTTCTGAGGAGAGGAGGTTACTTACTATTCTCTTTGCAGACCTTTCTGGTTTTACGAGTTTTTCAAGGAATCTGGACCCAGAGGATGTTAGGGATGCTGTTAATATTTGTTTTGATCATTTTAACAGGGTGATAGTGAAGTATGGTGGAACTATTCATAAGTATGAGGGAGATTTAGTTATAGCACTTTTTGGTTATCCTGTTTCTTATGAGGACAATTCAGAGAGAGCGGTAAAAGCTTCTTTGGAGATGATGAAATTAGTTTCTGAGATCAATAGGGTCTTGAGTAAGAAATTAAAAATTTAAAGGGTGAAATTGAAAATTCTCTTTCTATTCTTGATTATGCTGAAAAAATTTTAAATAGAGCTTTATCAGATGAGTTTAAAAATCTTTGAGGAAAATGGCGAAATACAAGAAATTGCTTATTTGATTAATAGCTTATCAAGTATATACCACTCAAAAGGCAACTACGAAAAGGCAATAGAATATGATCAAAGGTATCTTGAAATTTCAAAGAAAATCGGAGATGAGTTTGGGATAGCTGGAGCATATAACAATTTGGGAAACAAATACTATGATAAAGGTGACTATAATAGGGCGATAGAGCTCTATAATGAAAGTTTAAGAATTTATGAAAGAATTGGATATAAAATGGAAATAATTACGGTGACTAATAATATGGCTGGTCTTTTTTTTGAAACAGGTGAATATGAAAAGGCAACGGAATTTTTTGAAAAGAGTTTAAAGAGTTCTGAAGAAATTGGTTATAAGTTTGGAATTGCTATGGTGAGCCACAATTTAGGACTTTTATTTTACATAAAAGGTGAATATGATAAATCAAGATTGTTTTATGAGAGGAGCTTAAAAATATCAGAGGAAATGGGTGATAAGGGAATGGTGGGTCTTGTATATTGTAATATAGGTATTCTTTATCTGGAACTTGGGGAAATTGAAAAGGCAGAGTATTATTTATTAAAGTCAAAAGATATTTTTGAGGATATTGGTGAGAAACACACCCTTATAGAGGTTTATTGTGGGATTTCAGAGATACTTGTAAAGAAAAATGGAGACCTTAATAAAGCTATCAATTATTTAAATATGGGTTTGAGACTTTCCGAAGAAATAGGCGTAAAAAGTAAAAAAGCACTATGTTATTTTACATTTGGTAAGATATTAAAGAGTTTAAGTATTAAAGATTTAGAGTCTAAAAATGTGAAGGAGGTTGTAGATAGGTTAATGCTTTTATATAAAGATGAAATTTCTTTTTTATCACCATCAAACATTTGAACTTATCTATTTATTTTTTCGAAAGGGCAATTGAGATTTATGAAGAACTTAAGGAGAGAAAGTCCCTTTCGGATTCTTATTTAGAATATGGTAAATTGTTAAAGGAGATAAAAAAGGAGGAAGGCATTAAATTTTTAAATATGGCGAAAAAAATATACAGTGAATTGAAATTGGAGCACAAAATAAAAGAGGTGGAAGAAAATTTATGAAGTATCATACTATTACTACAAATTTTTGATTAATTCTTCCACTTTTTCTTTAATTTCATCCCTTACTTTTCTAAACATCTCAAGTGCTTTTTCTCCTGAAAATTTAGCAGGGTATTTCATCAAGGGATTTGCTGTATTGTCCTTTATAGTTAATTTTTTCTTCATGTTAATTTTAAATTTTTATGATAGTATTTTTCTTGCATTTAAAAATTTTATGATTTCTGAACCTTTCATCCAGATTTCCAATTTTTCCAATTTCTGGAAGAAATCTAAAATGATTTTTTTTATAAATAAGTTTACTTAAATCTTTAAATTCCTCAGCAAAATTTTCACCAAACCTTAAAAGAGCATAAAGAAAAGATAATTTTGAAAGTATATAATATTCAAAATTATTCAGTTTCTTTGAAATAGAAATTGCCTTCTTAATAATTTTAAAGGTCTTTTCTTTATCCTTTAAATTGTATGAGTTATATATTCCGATTCCTGATAATACCATAGGGAGAGGAAAAGTATTATCAATTTTGGCACATATAGAAAGTGCTTTCTGATATTCCTCAATTCCTCCATTTTCTTTTAGAAAGTTTAAATTTCCAAGAGTGTAATGATAATAAATTTCCATAAACTCAATATTATAATCTCTTATTATTTTTTCACTTTCTTTTAATAAATTTTCACTTTCTTTCAGATTCCCCATTTCAATTAATAAATTTGAATAAGATATTAATGTAGCAGGTAAATCAACAAAGTTTTTATTTTCCCTTTTTAATTTATAAGAAAATCTATGACATGCTTCTGCTTTTAAAAATTCACCCATCTGGAAATAGGTATTTCCAAGATTTGTTAAAGAAGGCATAATACTTTTTATATTTTGCACATTTTTTGCTTTTTTTATACATTCTATATAAGATCTTTTTGCCAGAAGGTATTTTCCTTTTCTATAATGAATAAGTCCCAGAGTATTCAGAGTGTTTAGAAGAGTTTTTATTTTTTCTTCACTTTTTGGGGTAGTTTCAGATATTTTTACAATATCTTCTATTATCTTTTGACTTTCACTTATTTTACCGGTGATATAATAAATAAAAGCAAGGGAATTCAGAAGTTTCATTTTCTTATTATTTTTTTCATCTGTTTCTTTCAAAAGGTCTTCAATTATTTTATAGGCACTAAAAAATTTCCCTTCTCTTATAAGAAGATGAATGAGCTCCATTCCTGCTTTAAAAATCTCTTCAAAATTTGAAGAAGTTTGGTAGATTTTTTGATACTCTTTTCTTTTTTCCTCAATTTCCATTAAACTTGATATATATAAATCTTTTTCTTCCAATTCTTTTAAGTCAATTTCGTAAGTATAAAGTTCTTTATTATAGAGGTTAATCTTTTTAAAGTTTTGTATAGGGTATTTATCCTTCAAAATTCTAAAAACATTTTCACTAATTAAAATTTTTTCAGGTGAACAGAATTTATTTATGTCTCTAACAAGGTCCACTTCTTTTCCTATTACATTAATTTCTCCTATTTCATCAATTACGACCTGAACATTGGCAAAATGTGATGAGAATTTCATCAATATGCTGAAGTTAGTTTTTAAAATTCTATTTATTTTTTCACAGGATATGATCATTTTTTCAAAATCATTTAAAGAAATTTCCGGATATCCGAATACAGCAAGGATTGCATCTCCTATATATGAAATCACTTTACCATTATTTCTTTTTATTATTTCCTCTGATATTTTATAAATTTCTTTTAACATCAAAAAAACTTCCTCTGGTTTTTTTTCTTCTGATAAGGATGTAAAACCAGAGATATCTCCAAAAAGGAGGATTAAATCTTTTTGTTTTTTCACGCAACTACAAAATTCCAAAGTTCATATTTTTTTATAAAGTACTCTCTTTTTTCTTGGTCCATATTTAAAGTAATTTCCTTGATAAATTTTTTAAAATCTTCCTCATATTTTTCAGTTTCTTTTCCTAATATTTTTGAAACATTATAAAGCACTTCTTTTAATTTCAAAGTGTAAACAAAATTAAATACGCCTTTTTCAAATTTTTTTGCTTCATTTTCAATTTCAAAAATTTTTTTGAGTTCCTGAAAGTCTTCGCTTTCCTTATATCTTTCAAATAAAAGAATTGCCTTTAAAACATAACTTCTGTATATAAGTTCTTTTAAAGGTGCTGATGTTCCATATTGAAAAATTTCCTTTATGAGATTTTCTGCTTCATCAAATTCTTTTTTCTTTATTTTTAAAATAGCAAGGTCACATTTTCCAAAATTTAACATTCTTTTGCTCTTTACTTCTTCAAATATTTTAAGAGCCTCTAAAAATCTTTCTTCCGCATTTTTAAAATCAAGTTTATCTAAGTATATTCTTCCAAATCCCAAATTTCCGTATCCATCTCCCAGTCTATTTTTAATCTTTTTATTCAAATCTAAATAAAATTTGAATTTTTCATAAGCTTTTTCATTCATTCCTATATCGTTATAGAGTTCCCCAAGATTATTATGAACAATTGCAAGCAAAAGCATATTCCCTGTTTTTTCAGCCCATTCCTTTGCCTTCAATAATTTTTCCTCCCCCTTTTTTATTTTTCCTGCACATCTTAAAGTATCACCCAGATTATTATAAAGGGTTTCTGTTCTTCCAATTTCTTCATTTTTTTCAGCAAGATGAATTGCTTTTTCAAAATATTCTATTGCTTCATCAAGTTCACCTTCATCCATTTTATATATTGCATATCTGTTATAAATACCTATTAAAAAATTATTTTTCTTTTTTGGATCCATTTCTGTATTATTAATCATTTCAATTGCTTCCCTTAGGTCTTTTATTGCAAGCCCAAGAGCACCTGTTAAATAATAAAGCCAGGAACGGAAAAGAAGGGAATTTATTTTTTGAATGTTATTTTTTGCTACATCAAAAGATTTTTTCAAAAAATCAAAGGCATCCTTATAATTGCTTGTACTTTCATTGTGATGAGCTAAGGAATAGTAGAGTTCATATTCATCGCTTTCATCTCTTATAAGGCTAAAACATTTATCAAAAATATTCCTTGCTTCTTCCTTTTCCCCGAGTTCTGAAAGAATTTTTGCAAGATTTAAATTTATTTCAAATTTCCTGTTATTTAAAACATGGTGATTTTCTGAAATTTCTTTTGCCTTTTTGAAATTTTCACATGCTTCATAAAATAATGCTTTATCTTTCAAAATTTTTCCATTTTCTAAGTAATAAAAAGCACACTTCTCCCATCTTTCGCCATTTTCAAAGTGATAGGCGAGTGTTTTGTAATAATTCTTTATATGTTCTTTCATTATAACTTTTTCAAGTGTTTCTCCGACTTTTGAATGCATCTTCTTTTTTATCTCTAACATAATGCTTTTGTATATTGCCTCTCTTATTAAATAATGTTTAAATATATATTCAATTCCTATAAAGGAACTTCCTTCTCTATGTTTTATAAAGTCAAGTTTTTCAAGATTTTGAAGATGATAGAAAACGGGTTTTTCCACAAGTTCCTGCAATATTATATCCCAGAAAATTCTGCCTATTATGCTTGCTCTCTGTAAAACAATTTTTTCCATTAGGGGTAAATTATCAATTCTTGAAAGAATTATTTCTTCAACTGTATCAGGGAGTTCAATTTCTCTTACATCTTTTATCTGAACCCATTTTTCTCCAATTTTTTCAAAAATTCCTGTTTCAATCAAATTTCTTAGCATCTCCTCAACAAATAAGGGATTGCCTTCTGATTTTTTGTATATTATCTCTCTCAAATAAGGTTTTATCAGAGCAACACTTAAAAGATTTTCTATTAAAAGATTTGTTTCTTCCTCTTCAAGTTCTTTTAAGTTTATTTCTTTAAATATCTTTTCTTCTTTTAGATGCTCTAAAAATTTAAATATTTCTTCTCTTTCATAGACTTGTCTTGACACAATAATTATAAATATTTTTTCATTCTTTAAAAATTCTATCAGGAAGTGGAGTAAGGCAAGGGAAGATGCATCTGCCCAGTGAAAATCTTCAAGGTAAAATAGAATTTCTTTCTCTTTTGAAAGCATTTCAAAAATAGTTTTAAATATAAAAAATAAAATATTCTGAAAAATTCCCTTTTCAATTTTTTCCTTTGGGCTTTCCACTCCTAAAAATTCATATAAAATTTCTTGTGCTTTTATTTCCTTAAAAGGGAAAATTTTAATAAACTCGTCAATTTTGTTTTTTATACTTTCCTTATTATCAGTTTCTTTTATATTCGTAAATTTTTTCAAAAGGTTTATAAAAGGAAAATAGGGGGTTTGTCCGAAAGGTAAAAATCTTGTCTCATAAATTTTAATGTTATCTTTATTTATATTTTTTATAAATTCTGAAAGAAAGCGAGATTTTCCAATCCCGGGTTCTCCAGTTAAAATTATTCCTCTTAATTTTTTCTCCTTCAAAAATTCTTCAAAGTAAAGAAGTGCTTCTTCCATCTCTTTTTCTCTGCCAACCATTTCAGAATAAAGCCCTTCAATCCCTCTTATTTTTCCCCTTTCTTTTTTTGGTTCAATTACCTCATACAAGTTTATTTCCTCTTTTTTACCTTTAAGTGAAAATTTCCCTTTTTCCTTTAATTCAAAAATTTTTGAGAGTTTTTTAGTCATATTTTCTATTACAAGTATTTCACCTTCTTTTGCTATTTCTTTAACTCTTTGAGCAGTGTTCACTGTATCTCCTAATAAAGTATATTCCCTGTAGTCTTTATTCCCCAGAAAGCATAATACCGCATCTCCGTAATTCAGACCTGCTCTTAAGGATATTTTTATATTTTTAATGTAAGATAGTTCCTTTATCTTATTTTTAATTTCAAATATTGACAGGATTGCTCTTTCAAAAGGATTTTCAACTATCTTCGGAGCGCCGAACCATACCATGATTTCTGGCCAGATGTATTTACCTACCTTTCCATCATATTTTTCAACAGAGAAATTTATCTCCTGGGCAAGGGTTAATAAGAAATCGTTAAGTTCTTCTTCAGAAATAATCTCATTTTTAAAATTTTCATAGCCCAGAATTTCAATAAAAGCAACACAGCATTTTTTAATTTCGCCTTCTATTTCAACTTCTTCTAACTTTGTACCGCATCCAGCGCAGTATTTTGATTCTTTTAAATTTTTGAATCCACATTTAGCACAGATTTTGAATCCCATTTTTTTCTATTATAATCTCTCTGAAAGATAAAAGCAAGATAAGGTTTAATGTCATTTTTTTCTTCCAATTGCCTTTAATGGGTCAAGTTTTGTCTCATTATGAAATTTCTCACCAATTTGAAAAATAAATAACAAAATTACAAGTTTCATTTTTTAATTATAAAGAGTTTATAATATTTAAACAAAAGATGAAGATAGAAAAATACGAATTTGGTGAGATTGTCATAAATGGTAAAAAGTATACAAGAGATTTGATAATTTTTCCGGATAAAATAAAGGAAAACTGG
>CBFGJR010000252.1:0-5836 GCA_965649145.1 Caldifarciminota bacterium
AAAAGAGGGAATAAAAATTTGGAAGAAATATTACTGGGTTTTCTACAGGGATTAACAGAGTTTTTACCTATCTCTTCCTCAGGTCATCTTCTCTTTTTACAGGAATTATTTGAATTCAATTTAAAGGGAATAGGTCTTGAAACTCTTTTACATCTTGCAACTTTTTTTTCAGTGGTTATATATTTCAGAAAAAGAATTATAAGTTATTATATAAAAAACTGGTTTAAAATTTTTTTAGGAATTTTACCTGCTGGAATAGTGGGTCTTTTATTTAAAGATAAGATAGAATACTATTTTGAAGACCCCAACTATCTTTTCCTCTTTTTTCTTTTAAACGGTTTTTACCTTTTATCCTCAAGAATAAAGGAAGGTGGAGAAAACATTGATAATAAGAAAGCTTTTATAATTGGAATTATGCAGATTTTTTCTCTTCTGCCTGGAATTTCAAGGTCTGGAACTACAATAACTACAGCACTTCTTTTAAATGTGAATTCAAAAGAAAGTTTTGAATTTTCCTTTTACATGTATTTACCCCTTGTTTTAGGTGCTTTTATTCTTGAAGTAGGTGATTTAAAGTATCTTGAACCCTTGCCTTCCTTAACAGGATTTATTTTTGCCTTTTTATCAGGTCTTTTTGCCCTTTTTATTCTTGAGGGTTCTATAAATAAAAAACTTTTCCCCCTTTTTGGAATATATACTGTAATACTTTCAATTTTTTCTTTTTTTCTTTTAAGGTAGAAAATGAATTTTAATGAAGCAAATCTTTTTCTTGAATCTCTTATCAATTATGAGAAAAAAACACCTAAAAATGATTTTGATTTTTTAAAATTTCTTGAAAATTTGAAAGAATTTGATAATCCCCAAAATTATCTTAAAAACACCTGTTTAATAGCAGGAACAAAGGGAAAGGGAAGTACTGCCCATCACATTGTTTCAGGTCTTCTGGAAAATAATTTCTTTAATACAGGACTTTATACATCTCCCCATGTTATGAATGTAAGGGAAAGGATAAGGATAGGTGAGGAAAATATAAGCGAAGAGGATTTTGTTCATTATGTTTTAAAAATAAAGGAAAAAATTGATAGAGGAATAAAATTAACATATTTTGAGTCTCTTACAGTTATGGCATTTTTATTTTTCAAGGAAAAAAAAACTCTCTTTAATGTTCTTGAAATAGGTCTTGGTGGAAGACTTGATGCCGTGAATGCCTGTCCTTCCGATTTTTCAATAATAACACCTATAAGTTATGACCATGAACATATTCTTGGTAACAATTTAGCTAAAATTGCTTATGAGAAGAGTTTTGTCATTAAGGGTAAATATTCAATAATATCACCAGAGCCAAAAGAAGTTCTTGAAGTTCTTTTAGAAAGAGCAAAAAAAGTTAAAAGTAAGGTTTTTATTTTAGGAATAAAAATTCCCTTTAAAATATTAGAATTTTCTGAGAAGGGAACTTATTTTAAAATTTATTTTGATAACAGGTGGCATCATATTTTTACTTCTATGATAGGTGATTTTCAGGCAATTAATGCTTCTCTTGCTTTTATTTACTTATATTTAAATAATATAAGGTGTTATGAGTTCAAAAAATTTAATCTTTATGGAAGATTTGAGAAGATTCATGAAAATCCCTTTTTTATAGCAGATGGTGCCCATAATCCAATTTCTTTACGAGCTCTTACAAGGAATGTGAAAAAGATAATAAAGAGAAAGGTTAAATTTTTAATATTTGGAACAAACAGGGATAAAAATATAAAAAAAATGCTTGAAATTTTAAAGGGGCTGGAACCAGAAAATCTTGTTTTAACCCAATCCCATATACCAAGAAGGGAAAGTCCTTCAAATCTTTATGAACTGGCAAAAAATTTAAATTTTAAAAATATTTTTAAATTTGAAGATGCTTACGATGCAATAAATTTCTCTTTTAAAAACTCTGATACAAATTCCTTTATACTTTTAACAGGTTCCTTTTATCTTGTTGAACTTGCAAAAAGATTTATAATTGAGAATAGGTTATAATAAATAATGCTTTCAAGGAAACTGGGGAAGTATGAAATTTTGAAGTGGCTCGGCGGAGGAACTTTTGGTGATGTTTATCTTGCAAAAGACACCCTAATTGATAAACTTTTTGCTATTAAAATACCAAGAATAAGAAAAGAGGAATGGGAGATTTTGAAGAGAGAGGCAAAAATTCTTTCTGAACTTCTCCATGAAAATATAGTTAGATTTTACTCAGTTGATATTATTGATAACAATCTTATAATGACAATGGAATATGTTGAGGGTTCCTCACTCAGGAATCTTAT
This sequence comes from Caldifarciminota bacterium, assembly GCA_965649145.1. Taxonomy (GTDB): domain Bacteria; phylum Hydrothermota; class Hydrothermia; order Hydrothermales; family JAJRUZ01; genus JBCNVI01. The sequence goes on from CBFGJR010000252.1 coordinate 2,307, forward strand.
AAAATCAGCACCCTTAGAGGAAGATATGGTGATTCAAATTTTTAAAAAAATCCTCCTTGCCCTTGATTACGCCCACAAAAAGGGAATTCTTCACAGAGATTTAAAACCTGAAAATATACTTTTAACAAAGGAACTTGAACCCAAGATATCTGATTTTGGTCTTGCTATGATTTTTCAGGAGAAAGTGAGAGGGGGAATTGTTGGAACACCTATATATCTTGCTCCTGAAGGATGGAGAGGTAATTACACTGAAAAGACCGATATATTTGCTATTGGCTCAATTATGTATGAATGTTTTACTGGTTTTCCTCCCTTTCAGGGTAGAACTCTTGATGAGATAAGGGAAAAGATAAAAAAGGGGAATTATCCTAAAATTAAAGAAAATGTGAGTGAAAATTTACAGAAAGTTATTGAAAAGGCTATAAATCCTGAACCTGAAAAGAGATTTAAAAACGCAATGGAGATGTTAAAGGCTTTAGAAGGTGATTTTAAGGTTTCTCTCAGTCCCTTAATAGAAGTTAGAGTTAGTGAAAAGAAAAAGAATCTACTGGAAGATCTTACTGAGGAGCAGATGGATGCTGTTACATCAGAGGAAAGAATTGTTCTTGTAAAAGGTGGTGCTGGAACAGGGAAAACTACGGTTTTAATAAGAAGGGCAGCTTATCTTATAGAATTTAAAAATTTTGAACCAGAAGAAATAGTAATAACAACCTTTACAGGAAAGGGAATTGAAGAGATAAGGTCAAGACTTATACTTTTGTTATCAAAAAAAGAATACTTATCTTTAAACATTGGAACAATGCATAATCTTGCTTTACAGGTTCTTTATGCAGGTGGTTCAAGAATTGGTTTTGATATGGAAAAAACTAAAATTTTAACAAGGAGTGAGAGTTTTCAGATAGTTAAAAACATTTTTCCTGATATATCACAGATAGAATTGGATGAAATAATGAAGACCATTTCTATTTCAAAGGTAAACCTTTTAAGTCCCCAGGATCTTTTAAGGTCAGATTTCGCTTGGCAGAGAAAATGTGGTATTGTTTATAAAAGGTATTCTGAAACTTTAAAGGAAAATAATCTTTTAGATTACGATGACCTAATTTATTATGCAAACTTACTTCTTGATAGTTTTGATGATTTAAAAGAAAGATTTGCCTTTTCAATAAAGCATTTACTTGTTGATGAATTTCAGGATCTTACCTTTGGTGAAGTTTCCCTTTTAAAGAAATTGAGAGAAAAAGGAGGTTTTCTTTTTGCAACAGGTGATGAGGATCAGGCTATTTACAGTTTCAGGGGTGCATCCAATGAATTTCTGATTAATTTTGATAGATATTTTGAAAATCCGAAAGTGTATCATCTTTCAAAATCTTTCAGGATACCTGAACAGATTTATGAGGCAGGCTTGAAGATTCTATCAAAAATAAAAAACAGAAAGGAAATTTTTTTTGTGCCAGCGGAAAAAAAGGGACAGAGAGTTTTTATATACCATGCTGAGGATGAAAAGGATGAATCTAAATTTGTTTTAGGTCAGATTAAACTTTTAAATTCTGAGGGGATAAAAGAGGAAAAAATAGCCGTGCTTTCAAGGTTTTCCTTTTATTTAAAAAATTTCCAGGAAACTTTTAAAAAGGAAAATATACCTTTTAATATTCAGGGTAAATCAAGATTTTATGTAAAGGGTATTGTAAGGGCAACTATTAATTACCTTGAGTCTCTTATAAGTGGAAAAAAAACACCTTTTAATAAGGCTTTGAGTTTTTTTATAGGTGATAAAAAAATTGATGAGGATGTTTTGAAGTTATGGAGATCTCATATAAAAGAAAAATTTTCTAAAAGACCCCTTGATTTTGTCAATGAATTTTTTGAGAGAATAAAATTTTATGATTTTTTGAAAAGTTTACCTCCAGATCAGGAAAAGGAGGAAAGAGAGATAATTGAAGAACTTTTCTTTCTATTAAAAGAGTATAAGGAAGGTGAGATAAAGAAATTTCTTGATTCCTTTTCAATTCTTGAAAATCTTGAAACTGATACAAAGGAAGGGGGTGTTTTTCTTTCAACAATTCATGGGGCAAAGGGACTTGAGTTTGATGTTGTTTTTATAACAGGTATGTCAGAGACAATTTTTCCTAAAACTCAAAGTTTAACTAACAGGAAAGAACTGGATGAGGAAAGGAGGCTTTTTTATGTTGCTCTGACAAGAAGTTGTGAGAAAGTTTTTATAACAAGACCAAAAACAAAATTTGGAAGAAAACTTTTACCTTCACGATTTATTGAGGAAATGATAATTGCATGAAGAGTATTTCACTAATAATTGTAAATTATTATTCTAAAAATTTAGTGGAAGAACTTATAAAAACTCTCCCTGAGGTGATAAAAAAGGAAGGGGAAATAATAATTGTTAATAATTCTCCTGATGAAGAAATTTGTTTTAAAGAATATGAAAATTTAAAGGTTATAAATAATGAAGGGAATCTGGGATTTGGGAAAGCAGTAAATATAGGTGTAAAGGAAAGCAAAGGGGAGTATTTAGTTATAGTTAATCCTGATGTAAAGTTTATAAAGGGATTTGAAAAGGCTCTTGAATTTATTAAAAAGAATAAAAGAATTTCTATGGTTTTTCCCCTTATTATAGATAAAGAAGGAAAAAAGAGTGTTTTTTTTAGGGAAATGGAGTATGCCTTCAGGACTTTTATATTGATGATGGGTTATGATGAATTTCTTGAAAAAAAGGAAAGGAGGAGGATTAAAGGAAAATATATATCTTGTGCTCCGGTGTGTTGTTGTTTAATTCCTTCAAAAATCTTTAAAAAGATCGGTGGTTTTGATGAATCCTTTTTTTTATTTAAGGAAGATGAGGATTTAGAAAGGAGATTAAGGAGGGAAAATTTTTATATTTATTTTTATCCAGAATGGGTAATATATCATAAATTTGGTGCCACGCATAAAGAGAGTGATTTTGCTTTTTATCACAGGGTAAGGTCACTTTATCTTTTTTATAAAAAGCATCAAAAATTTTTTTATCCTGTTATAAGAGTTTTGTTACCTATTTTTTTTCTTTTGAAATTTTTTTTAAGAAAATGTGATTTAAAATATTTTTTAATTTCTTTAAAGAATGTTTATTTTATATAAATTTTAGAGAAATCCCCAAAAGAAAGAACTTTCCGGGCAATTTTTTTTACCTCTCCTGAATTTACCTTTAGAATATTTTCTATCATAAATTTATCAAAATCATAAGAAAGTCCTGTATAAATGTAAAAGCCTTTGTAAAAACTCCTTGTTTCAGGATTAGAGAGTCTTCTTGTCATATTACCAGCAAAGGAATTTATCGCAATTTCAAGTTCTTCCTTTTCAATATTTCTTTTTAAATCCTCAAAAATATTTTTCATCGTCTTTTCAACAATTCCTATTTTCTTTCTGTCGGTTCCTATTTCATAATAAAATAGAATTTTTGAAGGGAAAATTTTAACTCCTGAGGAAAGCCTGTAAGAGGCACCTAATTTTTCTCTTATTATTTCCTGCATTTTATCTGT
>CBFGJR010000252.1:5846-7139 GCA_965649145.1 Caldifarciminota bacterium
AGTGAAATAGTAATATAATCTAAAATTTCCCTTCTATCCTTAAAATCAAAAATTCTACCACCTATTATATAACTCTGCTTTAAGTTTAATTTAAATGAATCAATAAAAAATTCCTCATTAAAATTGATTTTATCACCTTTTGTATTTGTGCTAAAATTTTTAATTTCTTTATCAAATAAACTGTCAATCTTTTCTGATTCATAGGTTATTATTATATTATCCCTACTTAAAATTTTTTTTGAATATTCATAAAGGTCATTAAGTTTTATACTTTCAATTTCAAGAATTTCTCCGTATAAAGCTCTTTTTAATTCATCCTTAAACAATCTATTTTCAAACTCTTCCCATGCTCTTACATAAGGGTCATTCTCTGAAATATTTTTTGCAAAAATTGCATCTCTTTTTGCTTTTTTTAAATCAAGAGTATCAAATTCCGGGTTAAGCAAAAGGGATAAAAAGTTTTTAATTTTTTCCCTTTTATCAGAGGGAAATACTATTCTTATGTAAGCAAAGTCTCTCCTGTGATAATAGTCATCAAAGGGTAAAAAGGGGTTATCGTAGGTTTTAACCTCAAAACCTTCCTCTTCTATAATTTTATTTATTTTTTCACTAAGAAGTGCTCTGAAAAAGACCTGTGATAATCCATTTTTTGAATAAGGTTCATAGAAAATTCTGTTTTTTAAAAGTATATGGATTGCCTCAGGAAAGGCTTTTCTTTCCTCTTCTTCCTTTTTAAGTATAACAAAAATTGTTCTTGAATTTTTTGAAAAATTTTTAAAAAAATCTAAAAAATCTTCAAACCTTGTATTTTTTATACTTTTTAATATTTTGTCCTTTAAATAAAAATCATCATAGATAAGGTAATCAGTAAGATAAAAGACAGAGTATAAAGGGTCAAGTTCCTCATAAATTTTTTCCTTTAAAATTTTATTTTTTATCCTTTCAAAATCCTCTTCTTTTAAGTTTTCAAAAAGATTTTTAAGAAACTCATCAAAATCCTTTTCTATTAAAATAAGGGAATCCCTTTTTAAATTTTTTAAGGTTAAATTAATTCCAAAAACTCCAAATCTCCTTTTTGATTCATAATTTGAATTTATGTTTAATATGTTTTTATTTTTTTCTTTAAATTTATTTAAAGCAAAATCAGAATTTAAAATTTCATTCAAAAGAACAAAGTAAAAGGATGATGGGTGATTAAAAGGAGGGGCTTCAAAATATTTAAAAATGTAGGAATTTTTGATATCTTTAAGTTCCAGGAATATTTTCTCTCCTAAAAACTTTTCTAAATTAATG
>CBFGJR010000253.1:0-7113 GCA_965649145.1 Caldifarciminota bacterium
ACTTTGATTTTAAAAAAGGGATTAATAGAATTTTTGAAAATCTTGACCTTTCTGAATTTAAGGGAGAGGTTTTAAAATATAAGTTAAAATTTATTTCTGGGAAGAGAGTAATTCAATTTGAAGGGGATAAATTTTTAAAAAATTTAGATTTATTTTCAATTTTTAACTGGAATGATATAATTGATGCCTTAAATATTATATTTCAAAGGAATGAGATAGAAGAACTTTTTAATGTTAAACCAGAAGAAAGGGAAAGGGCTTGGAGAGATTTCTGGGATAAAAGGGATATAGATCCTGTCACCCCCCACAATGAATTGGAAATTAAATTTTTGGAAAGATTTCAGTATGTAATGAAAAATTTTTCAGGTCCAATTAAAGGATATAAAACTGACAGAGGAAGGATTTATATAAGATTTGGTCCACCTGACTTTATAGAAGATCATCCCTTTGAATTTGGAACCTATCCCTATCAAATATGGTATTATAACAATCTCAGATTGAGATTTATTTTTGTTGATAAAACAGGTTTTGGTGATTACCGGCTTATTAATGATTTAAGAGAATTATACCCTCAATACTAATATGTTTGTTTTCCTTCTGATCTCAGAGGTTTTTTTATCGGATGGGAATTTTGAATTTTATCTTTTTCCTTTCGCAGTTTATAAGGGAAAGGTTTTTACAGTTGAAGTCTATTACTCTTTTAATGTTAATCAGGTATCCCTTGAAAAAAAGAAGGGTTACGAAGAGGGTAAATTTGATATTGAAGTTATATGGAGTAATCTTTCAAAGGGAGGAGGTGGGAGTGAGAAATGGACAAAAACTTTTAAAATAGGAAGAACTACTGAGGAAACAAAAATTTATGATGTTTTTGTATTAAACCTTGAAGAAGGTGAATACGAGGTGAAAGTTAAATTTTCCACAAAAACAAAAACGGGAGAGGTAAATTTTAGAAAAAATTTAAAAGTTCAATTTCCTTTTATTTCAGATATATTTATAACTTCTCAAATAGGGAGTAAAGAGAATTATTTTTTTAGCAGGGAAAATTTTGGATTTGAAATAAGACTTCCTTTTTTATTTGTTTTCCCTGATACTACCTTACATTATTTTTATGAACTTTACGGTTTTGAGGGTGATGAGATATTGAGGTATGAAATTTTTAAAGGCGGAGAAAAAGTTTATGAACAGGAAGAAAAGGCTCCTTTTGTTCAGAGGGGTGAGACCAGTGCGAGAATACCTTTATACAAACTGGGAACAGGTAATTTCAATTTAGTGATAAGTGTTATTAAAAATGGGAATGTTTTATTTTCAAAAGAAGAAAAATTCAAGTATGTTTCTCAGAAAAAAGTTCAGGAAGAAAATGTAAAAAGATTTTATGAAAATTACCTTTTTTTTATAGATTATTTTGCTTCCAGTGAGGAGATGGAAGAGTTTAAAAGAATAACTGAATTTGAGGGTAAAAAACTTTTCCTTCAAAAGTTCTGGAAAAAGTTTGACCCGGATCCTAAAACTGAGGGTAATGAGTTTATTACAGAACTTGTAAATAGGATAAATTTTGCAGATCAAAATTTTTCCATGGGTTTAAAACTTAAAGGGAGGAATACAGACCGTGGCAGAATACTTATAAAGTATGGTAAGCCTTCTTATGTAAATAATTCCTATTATCCTGAGAGTGAAAGGGCATGGGAGTCCTGGATTTATACAGATCCAAAGAAAATGCAGTTTATTTTTGTTGACATAAATCTGGACGGGAATTATTTATTAGTTTATTCCTCTCTTCCCGATGAGCCATCAAGAGCAGACTGGAAGAAATGGATTCCAGAGGAAATAATAGAAGTAAAAAAGTAACTTCAAAAACTTTAAAAAATCTTTTAATTTTTGGAACAGGGACTTTATTTTCAAGGATACTCGGTTTTTTGAGGGAAATGTTTCTTGCTTATTCCCTTGGTGCATCACATCTTTCTGATGTTTTTTATGCTTCCTTCAGAATTATGAACTTTTTAAGAATTTTTATCGGGGAACAGATGATGCAGGTTTCTCTTGTTCCTCTTCTTGTTGAGAATAAAAAAAATCTTAATAAATATGAAAAATTTATTGGCTCAAGTTTTACAATTTTTTTCTTGGTTTCTTTATTTTTTACCATTCTCGGAATTTTACTTTCTCCGCTCTTAATTTTAATTTTTGCACCTGGTTTTAAGAATTTTGATTTAAAATTTATTTATGCAAAAAATACCCTTCAAATTATGTTTCCCTTTGTTTTCTTCATTATTTTAGCAGGTTATTTTGGCTCTCTTTTAAACTCTGAAAAAAAATTTTTCCCTGTCTCCTTTGCCCCCTTTTTCTTCAATCTTACTTTTCTTTTTATTGGAATTTTTACATATTTTTTTCTCCATTTAAAGGGGAAATATTTTCTATATTCCCTTTCCATTGCTGTTGTGGCAGGTTCCTTTTTCCAATCTTTCTTTCAATTTATTTTTGTAATAAGAAAAATAAAATTATTTCTTACAAGAAATATTTTAATCCCTGAAATCAAAGATTTCTTTAAACTTTTAATTCCCGTTTTATTTACAGTAATAACAAATGAGATCATTATAATTTTTACGACCTTTCTTGCCTCTTTTTTACCAGAAGGTGAGTTATCTTATCTTTCTTATTCTTTCAGGCTCAGACATTTTCCTATTGCAATTTTAGGAATAGGACTTGCAACAGTTTCTCTTCCCTATATGAGTGAAAGTGAAGGAAAACTTGAATATTTGAAAAAAATTTATAAGTTTTCCCTTATTGTTTTATTTCCTTTATCTTTAATTTTAATAATTCATTCTGATTTTATAGTAAGATTATTTTTTGAAAGGGGAAAATTTACAAGTGTTGATACCTATAAAACTGCGCTCCCATTTATAATGTTTTCAATTGGCATACTTCCTTCCTCTCTTTTTAATGTCCATTTAAATTATTTTTATTCGCAGAAGAAAATTCTTGAAGCAAATATTTCTCATTTTAATATGCTTACATCATTTTTAATTTTTGCTCCTTTACTTTTTAAGTTTATGGGTTACACAGGACTTGCCCTTTCTTCTTCTATTTCATCATTTTTTGCTTTAATAACTATATGCTTTTATACACCAAAATTTATTGAAGTAAGGGATTACCTTTTTTTTGTATTTGTCTCTTTAATTTTCTCTCTTATATTACTCTTTAAATTTTTCAATAACCCTTTTCTTGAATTTTTTCTTGATTCTTTTTTATCCTTATTATATCTTTTATTTTTTAGAGAAAAATGGAAAATAGTAAATCTTTAAAAAAAATTATTGAGGCTCTTTTATTTTCTTCATCAAAACCCCTTTCTTTAAAAAAAATTTCAAAGATATCAGGATTTGAGGAGGATAGAATCAAAGAAGAAATAGAAGTTTTAAAAAAGGAATATGAAAGAGAAAGGGGTTTTGGTATTTTTGAAGTTGCCGGAGGGTATATAATGTATACAAAAGAAGAGTATAGTGATTATATAAAAAAATTAAGGGGGGAAAATTCTTTCAGAATTTCCAAATCCATGCTTGAAACTCTTGCTATAATAGCGTATAAACAGCCTTTAACAAAATCGGAGATAGAAATTTTAAAGGGGTCTTCCTGTGATTCTTCCTTGAAAAGTTTGCTGGAAAAGGGACTTGTGAAGGTGATTGGGAGAAAAAAGATAAAGGGCGGTCCTCTTCTTTATGGAACAACAGAAAAATTCTTAAAAATTTTTGGTCTTAAAAACCTTGATGAATTACCGCGGGTAGAGTGATTCTTTAAGAATCCTTTTCATTCTTCTTGCATTCTCAAGCATTGAATGGTTGTTGTTAAAAAAAACATAAATTTTTTCTGGCTTTGTTTTTATAATTCTTTCTGCAACTTCTTTAAGTTCCTCATCATCATAATAATGGGAATACCAATCAGTTCTTCCGTGCATTCTTAAATATACTATCCCGTTTAAATTTATAATATCCCTTGGAAGAATAGGTGCATCCATTGAAACCCATGTAATCCCTAAATCTCTTGCCCATTTATAATTTTCCCTTTTAAACCAGGATTCTTCCCTTGGTTCAAAAGCAAACTTTTCTTTTAAATTTGTAAATTTTATAAATTTCTCCAGTTTTTCTCTATTTTTATCAGAAAAATTGGGCGGTGTTTGAAATAAATAAAAATCAATAAATTCTCCAAGAGGTTTAAAAAGATTTAAAAATTTTTCCCAGGTAGAATAGGCTTTCTCAGAAAATTTAAAAACATGCGTTATAAACTGATTAACCTTAATTGCCCATCTTAAATTGTGAGTTTTCTTTGCCCAGGAATTTATATGAGAATATAGCGGAAATCTATAAAAAGAAGCATTAAGTTCAATTGCATTTAAATTGCTATCCTTAACAAACCATTCAAAATTACCTCCTTCATTCCATGAATAAGCCCAACCCGATGTCCCTACAAATATTTTATTCTCTTCTATATTTTTTTACCCCTTCTTCAAATAAGTTGTTTCCATAAGCATCAATTGCACATATTGTTGGAAAATCTTCCACCTCTAATTCCCTTATCGCCTCAGGACCAAGGTCCTCATAAGCAATAACTTTTACCCTTTTTATTGTCCTTGAAATTAAAGCACCCGCACCTCCAACTGCAACAAGATAGAGGGCTTTGAACTTTTTTATAGCCTCAATAACTTCCTGAGTCCTTTCCCCCTTTCCAATTGTTGCTTTTACCCCCATTTCAAAAATAAAGGGTGTATAAGGGTCCATTCTTATTGAAGTTGTTGGTCCTGCTGAACCTATCACCTGTCCCGGTTTACTTGGGGTTGGACCAACATAATATATTATCTGACCCTTTAAATCAACAGGGAGACCTTTTCCACTTTTATAATCTTCAAGCATCCTTTTATGGGCAGCATCCCTTGCAGTGTATATAATTCCCGTTATATAAACAGGATCACCTGCTCTTATTGATAAAATTGTTTTCTCATCAACTGGTGTTTTAATTTTTATGTTTTTCATTATTTATTTTTTATCCTTACTTTTTTTATAATATTAAGGAATAGAACCAGGTTCAATTCCCAAATAAAATTATAATTCAAAATTATGTATTTTACAACTTTGTTTTTTTTCCTTTCTCAAAGTCAGGTTAATATAGATGAATTTAAAACAAAGGTAAAGGAAAGATGGGAAACTATAAAGACCTATGTATGTGAATATAAAACCTTCCAGAAAAAAGGTGATAAAAGTGAAGAAACTTCTTATTTTGTCTACTTCAAAAAACCTCTATGGGTAAGATTGAAAGTTTTAAAAGGGAAAAATAAGGATTCGGAAGCAATGTATAACCCTGAAAAAAATATTGTCAGAGGTAGAAAAGGCGGCTTACTTAAAGGTGTTGTATTAACTTTAAAACCTGATGATGGAAGAGTAGTATCTATCAGGGGTTTTAAAACCTATGATGCGGGAATAAGCGGTGTTTACCTGAGATTTAAGAAATATGCTGAGGAAGGATATGAAATGGAATATATAGGTGATTTTGAAGAAAGTGGTTTTAAAGGTAAAAAAATAAAGGTTAAAATTTTAAATCCTGAAAAATATTATGGACTTGAAGAAGAAATAATATGGTTTACCGAAGATTACCTGCCTTATAGAGTAGAGGGTTTTGAAAAAGGAGAAAAGGTTCTTGATTCTCAATTCTATATGTTTAAATTGAATGTTGAAATTGATGAAGAAATCTGGAAACTTTAAAATTAATCCTCTATTTTAATAAAAGTTTTACAGGGTCCATGAACACCGAGTATTAATTTTTTTTCTATATCAGCAGTTCTTGATGGACCACTAACAAAAAGTAAATTACCATTTAAAGTAAACTTTTCCTCAAAAAAATTCTCAAAACAATCTAATATTTTTTCCCTTTTTATTCTGAAAAATATTTCCTCTTCATTAAAAAAGTCTCTAAAATTATATGAATTTAAAATACATGTGGCTGTTTCAGCAATAGCATACAACACCTTAAATTCTTTACCTCTCTCCCCGATTTCCCCTTTTAATTGAATCCAGTTTTTTTCAAAATTTTTTTCGTATTCTATTTTTCCCTCTTCTTCTTTAATATCCTCAAAATAAGGGTAATGCTCTTTTTTCTTATTTTTTAAAATTTCAACTAAAATTGAAACCGGGATTTTTTTTGCAAAACTATGAAGTAAAAGAGGATAATTGTTCAAAAATGAGTAGAGTTTTAAAAAAACTTTTATTTTCAAGGGTAAATTTTTTCCTTTTCTTATTTTTTTTATTTTTTCAGAAATTTTAATTTTGAGAGGACATACGCTATCACAAAAACCACATAAAGTTGAATAAAAAGAATTGGAATAAAAATTATATAAAAGAGCATTCCATAATATTCCTATTGGTCCATTGTAAGGTCCCTTAAAACCTTTTGCTTCTTCCACTCCGTAAACAGGACATATATTTGAACAGGCTCCGCATCTTATACAATAAAGTATCTCTCTAAATTCCACATTTTCTGCAATTTCTCCTCTTTTACCCTCAAGAACTACTATATACCAGTTTCCATCCTTTTTTTCTGAAAGTAAATGAACATAAGATGTTATTCTCTGACCTGTTGCACTCCTTGGTAAAATCCTTAAAAAGACCGGAAAATCTTTGACTGATTCAACAAATTTTTCAATACCGAATATTGTTATACAGGTTTTTGGAAAATAAAAGGTTTTTCCCAGGTTACCTTCATTTTCAAAACATCCAACAATTCCTTCTTTGGCAAAAACAAAGTTTGCTCCTGAAATGCCTGTATCAGCCTCTTCAAAAATTTTCTTTAATCTTGTTCTTGCAAAATTTGTAAGTTCCTCTATATTTTCACTCAATTTAACATTGAATTTTTCTTCAAAAAGATTTTTAACATCAAATCTTGAAAAATGTATTGCAGGTGCTACAATATGTTTTGGTGGTGAATTGGCAAGGTCACAAATCCATTCACCCAGGTCTGTTTCATTAAATTGGTAGCCATTTTTTCTCAAAAATTTTTTTAAACCGATTTCTTCCTGAGTTATGGATTTTGATGAAACTATTTTTTTTGACTTTTCTCTTTCAAGGATTCCCTTAATTA
>CBFGJR010000254.1:0-7088 GCA_965649145.1 Caldifarciminota bacterium
GAAAATTAAGGGAAAAGGGAATTTATTCAGATATGGAATGGGACACAAAGAGTTTGAAATCCCAGTTAAGAAAAGCAGATAAGAAAAAGGCAAAGTGGGCAGTTATTATCGGGGAAGAGGAATTAAGAAAAAATACTTTTCGTTTAAAAAATATGGTAAATGGCGAAGAAATTCTATCACAAAATCCCTTTGAAATCATTGAAAAGGAAATATAACTATTTTCCTTCAGAAAAATAATTAATAACACTCTGCGCTGCTGAGTAAGCGCCTTCTTTAACCTTTTCCTCAGTTTCACTGAAGGTTAATGTATTTTCAAAAACCTTTTCTCCCTTAATGTTATAAATGTAAAATTTAACTTCAATTACATTACCCCCTTTTTTCTTTAATTCTCCATATAAAGCGTAATCAACTCCAAGTTGTGTTATAACAAAAGGAATCTGGGCTTCAGGTAAAGTGTTTCTATCGTAACCTATTGATTTTATGCTATTCTCCGAGATATCACTTCCTGTTACATCAAATTTAGGTGATTTCCTTATACCCTTTTCAAGTTCACTCATAAAAATATTTGGATAAATAGACCCAACCAGTTCACCGGAAAGTTTAAGTGGGAAAATTGAGAGTCTTAATCTCCTTATTATCCCTGTTTCAGTTATCTCCTTACCCTTATATTCTATATTCAATCTTTCTAAAACTCTATCTGTTAAATCAATAACATCCTTTGCATAGAGAATATCATCCTTAGAAGAATCAAATATAATATCAACATTTTCCTCCTGTGCTATTTCCTTAATCACCTTTCTAATTTTTTCTGTTATTGGTATTATTCTTTCCCTTGTCTTTTGTTCTAACTTTCCATCTTTCCCCCATATTTCCTTAATAAAATTCTGATAATCTCTCTTTAAATTTTCCAGAGCTTGTTCTCTTTTTAATCTCGCTTCAGGAGATAACCCTGGCTTTTCCCCCTCATAGATTCTTTGCAAAGAATCTATTGTTGCTTTCTTTTTATTAAGTTCACTCTCCCATTCTTTTAAAAGTCTTTCAATATCACCCTTTGCTTCTTTCATGCCCTCATAATTTTCAGTAATTCTCTTTAAATCAACTATACCTATCTTTGTTTCAAGAGCAAAAAGGAAAAAGGAAGGAAAAACAAATAAAAAAAATTTTCTTACCATAAGGGCACTCCAAGAACAAAATGGGGTATAAACCCTCTTTCAGGTTTATCAAATCCATAACCAAGGTCAACACCCACTATTCCAAGCATCGGAATCTCCATTCTAACACCCAATCCAATCCCCCTTTTTAATCTAACAGATTTTCCCTCCAAAATCCTCTTAAATTCCTTTTCCATATAAAAGGGTGTAATCCAGCCATTCCCCATATCGAAAAAGAGAGTGAAATAAAGCCCTTCTGTAGCCACAACTCTAAGTTCAAAATTGAAAGCATAAGCAGCCTGACCGCCTATTAAAGCTCCTCCAGACCTATAACCAATAGACCTTTCATCATAGCCCCTTATGACGAAATCAGTAAAAGCTACTCCCCCGGGTCTGAAATACTCATAAACAGGAATCGGTTTTGCTGCTGTATATGGATACATTACACCTAACTTAACATTAAAGGTAGGAACAATTCTCTCTTTTAAAAAGGACTTATAATAAGAAAAACTAAATACATGCCTGTGGAAATGCTCATCACCGAGAAATATACCTCCTGAAAGGGTTAACCTGTATTCAGACCTTAAACCCCTTCTTGTGTTAAACTTTCTATCCCTTGAATCATAGTAAATTGCATTTATTGTTCTTGAAACAATTTTGGGCCATTTTTCTTTCCTTAAATCAAAAATTTCTTTTGGTTTGTAAGAAATATAAAAATCAAATACTTTCGTTCTATCAAATTCATACCTTGAGCTTGTCCATATATATTCATTTAAATCATAGGGTCTTGCAAAGGAAAAGGAAAACCCGGTTCTCTGAACAGAATACTCATAGGGTAAAACATCAATATAGTGGTGAACATCTAAACCAAAAAGATAATGTCTCTGAAACATCCAGGGTTCTGTAAAATCAAATCTTATGTTCTGCCTGTATGGACCAAGTTCAAGGGATAGGGAAACCTGCTGACCCCTTCCGAAAAGGTTATTCTCACTAACTGAAAGAAGTATTGAACCCTTTTGAGTTTGAGACCAGGAACCACCTGCCTGAAGTGTTCCAGTTGGTTTATCCTTAACTTTAAATATTAAATCGACATTTTGAGAATCTTCAAGAATTTTAAAGGAAAAATCGACTTTCTCAAAAAAATTTAAAAAATAAAGGTCCCTTAAACTTTTTATTACCTTTTGCCTGTTAAATTTATCACCAGGGAAAATGTCAAGTTCCCTTCTTATAACATATTCCCTTGTCCTCTCATTTCCCTCAATGTCTATTTTTCTAACAAAACAGGAGGTGCCTTCCTTTATATGAAAAATAACATCTATGGTATCTTTTTCTTCACTTTCTCTTTTCTCCTCTGGAATTACCTTAACGAGTAAAAAACCAGAATCTGCGTATATGCCCTGAATCTCCTGAACCGATTCAATAAATTTTTTAAAGGAAAAAACATTTCCTTTCTTTAATTTCAATTTTTTTGAAATGGTTTTATCATCAAAAAAATTATTTCCATCAAAACTATGTTTTCCAAAAAAATATTTTTTCCCTTCTGAAATAAAAATTTTAATAAAAAGCCAGGAACCCTCTGGATTAATCTTATAGGAATCAACCTTTGCGTCAAGAAATCCTTTATTTTTATAAAATTCCTCTATTTTGGGAAGGTCTTCTTCAAAGTATTCTTCTCTAAATACAGCCTTTCTATACCAGGTCTTTTCCCTGTTCCTTAAAAGAATCTCAAGTTTTTTATCATTAAAATTTTTATTACCTACAATATCAATTTCCTTTATCCTTGCCTTTTCTCCCTCGTGTATTTTAAATAAAACATCTATAAATAAAGGTTTTTCAGTCTCTATAATTTCTGTTTCTACTTTCGTTCCTGAAAAACCCTTTTCCCTGTATAAAGAAATTATTTTATTTTCATATTCCTTAATATCACTACCTGTAAGAGGTGCGCCTTTTGCCAGGTCTATTTTTTCTATTATTTCCTTTTCTTTAACCTTTCTTGTTCCTTCAATTTTAATACCTGAAACTCTGGGATTTTCTTCAACTTTTATTAAAATTATCACTTCTTTCTCTTTTTCATCACTTAAAAGATCAACAAAAACTTTTTTAAAATTCTTTGTATTATAAAGATTTTTTATGGCACTTTTGATATCTGCTTCTTTTAAAAGGTTACCCTTTTTAAGTCCTGATGAATTTATTATAAATTCCGAAGAAACATTTACATTTCCTTCAACTTTAATATCAGAAATTATTCTTTCTTTTGTTATAAATAATAAAAGCAAAAAAAAATTCATAGAAATTTATTAATATTTTTTAACTTTTTTCTACATGTGCTCCTTCAAGCTTTCTGAAAACTATCCTTTCATCCTTAACATCAACTTCTACTTCATCTCCTTCCTCAAAAACTCCCTTTAAAATTTCTTCTGAAAGTGGATCTTCAATATGAGTTCTTATTACTCTTTTCAGGGGTCTTGCACCAAAATCAGGGTCAAAACCTTTTTCAGTTATAAATTGAATGGCTTTTTCTGTAAATACAACCTTTATTTTTCTATCAGAATAAACTCTAAGGGCAAGTTCATTTAATAAAATTTCAGAAATTTTAATTGATTCTTCCTTAGTAAGGGGTTTGAAAACAATTATCTCATCAATCCTGTTTAAAAATTCAGGTGGTAAAATCTCTTTTACTTCTCCCAACAGAAAATTCTTCATTGATTCAAAATCATATTCGTCTTTTTCACCCTTATGGAAACCGAGTCCTTGATGGGATTTTAAAAATTTTGTCCCAATATTACTTGTTAAAATTATAACAGTATTTTTAAAATTAACCTTTCTACCAAAACTATCTGTTAAAACACCATCTTCAAGTATCTGTAAAAGAATATTGAAAACATCAGGGTGTGCCTTTTCAAACTCATCAAAAAGGACAACAGAATAGGGCTTTCTTCTAACTCTTTCTGTAAGTTGGCCACCCTCTTCATAGCCTACATAACCGGGTGGAGCACCTATGAGTTTTGAAACATTAAATTTTTCCATATATTCTGACATATCAATTCTTATCAGGGCATTTTCGTCACCAAAGAGAAATTCAGCAAGAATCTTAGCAAGGTATGTCTTGCCAACTCCTGTTGGACCAAGGAAAATAAAGGAACCAATAGGTCTCCTCGGGTCCTTAATACCTGCCCTTGATCTTCTAATTGCTCTTGAAATAAGCTCTATTGCTGCATCCTGACCAACAACTTTCTTTTTAAGTTCTTCCTCCATCCTTAAAAGTCTCATCTGCTCTTCCTCTTCTATTCTCGTAAGGGGAATTCCTGTCCATCTTGAAACAACATAGGCAATATCTTCTTCTGTTACCCTGGGTCTTTCCCTCCTTAATTTTAGTTCCTCTTTTCTCTCTTCAATAAGCTGAGTTAATCTCATTATTTCATCCCTTACTCTTGCAGCTCTTTCATACATCTGTTCCATAACAGCCCTATTTTTTTCCTCTTTTAATTTTTCTATTTCTTTCTTATACTTTTCAATAACCTCATCCTGAAATCCTGAGAGAAGTTTAACTCTTGCACCTGCTTCATCAATAACATCTATAGCCTTATCAGGTAGGTATCTGTCTGATATATACCTATCAGCATACCTTGCAGCTGCATCAATAGCATCCTCACTATAAATAACTCCGTGATAATTTTCATACTTTTCCTTCAAACCCTTCAATATTTCTATGGTTTCATCAACAGTTGGGGGGTCAACTATGATTGGCTGAAACCTTCTTTCAAGCGCCCCGTCTTTTTCTATATATTTCCTGTATTCTTCCATTGTTGTAGCACCGATACACTGAATTTCACCTCTTGCAAGGGCAGGCTTTAAAATATTTGAAGCATCAATTGCTCCTTCAGCAGCTCCCGCACCAACAAGAGTATGAAGCTCATCAATAAATAAAATTATATTTTTACTCATAATTACTTCAGTTAAAATAGCCTTTAATCTCTCTTCAAATTGCCCCCTGTATTTTGTTCCAGCAACAATTGCAGCCAGGTCAAGAGCTAAAATTCTTTTATCCTTCAAAGAATCAGGAACTTCACTCTTAACTATTTTTTGTGCAAGACCTTCAACAATAGCTGTTTTTCCAACACCTGGTTCTCCTATGAGAACAGGATTATTTTTCTTTCTCCTTGAAAGTATCTGCATAACCCTTTCAATCTCCACTTCTCTTCCAATAACAGGGTCAAGTTTATTTTGCTTTGCAAGAAAGGTAAGATCAGTTGCAAATTGTTCAATAAGTTTTGTTTTCTTAAATCCCATTCCCTGGCTCATCTTCTGTTCTGGTTGAGGCTCTTCAAGACTTGATAAAAGCCTCAAAGTCTCTTCTACCACAAGTTCAAAATCCAAACCAAATTGAGAAAGTATTTTGGCTCCCAGTCCCCTTTTTTCTCTCATTATCCCTATAAGTAAATGTTCTGAACCGATATGGGTGTGTCCGAGTTTTCTTGCTTCTTCAGCCGCATATTGAACCACTCTTCTTAAACTTGCACTCATAGGGAGATCCTGCATTTGAGTAACATAATTTCCAGGTGGATGTGCTGATTCAATTCTTTCCCTCAAAAGCTCAAAATCAACACCAAGATTGGAAAGAACCATAGATGCTACTGAATCTGTCATACGGGTCAAAGCAAGTAATAAGTGCTCTGTACCTACCTCAGAATGGGCTAATCTTATAGCTTCATCCTTCGCAATCTGAAAAGCCTTTTTAGCCCTCTGAGTAAACTTATCAAAATAAGATTCTCCCAACAAAATTTACCTCCTTTTAAAGGTTTAATTTATTTGCAAATTCTCCTATAAATGGAATCTGAAGCTTTCTTCCTGTCAAAGCACCATAAATTCCTATAATAATCAAAACAGCAATACAAAGTATATAAAAGGAAAAAAAGAAATTTATAAAAATGTAACGAATCACTGGAATTGAGCCAACAAGAAGATAAAGAGCAAAAAAGAATAAAAGTCCAACAAATTCAATAACAAAAATTAAAAATCCTTGCTTTGCATGGAAATGTACAAAATCACCTGCTTCATTATCAAAAAGAGGCATAAAATTCAAAAAGGGTATATAAGAAAAAGAGGCATAAATGTGTCTTTCATTTCCTAAATTTTTTTTCATTTCCCATAATTTCTTATTTTCATTCATGGTAAGCCTCAATTACAATTCTAAAACACCTTTAAGAAAACTTTCAAATTTAACAAATTCAATTTTAAATTCCTGGGAGACTTCATCCTTAAATTCAGTAAGAATTTCATAAGCTTCTTTATATAATTCCTTATCAATGAGTAATTTAATAAATCTATAGGCAAAGTAACTCTTAAAGGTTTTATAAGGGGCTTTTCTTATAGCCTCTTTTAATCTTTTTTTACCCCCCTCAATATTACCCATATTAAAATCTATAATTGCAAGCGCCTCATTTGCTGAACATTCAAGAAGTGGGTCACCTGGCTTTTTTGAAAGGTAACTTTCGTACCTTGTTTTTGCTGTTACAAAATCACCCTGCAAAAATGCAAAGTTAGCAAGATAAAAAATTGCCTTTTTTCCCTCCGGTGAATTGGGAAACCTTATGGAAATATCCTGAAAAACCTGAATTGCCTCATTTGCCCTTTGAGCCTGCATTAAAGATACTGCCTGAAACCACATCTCTCTTGCAATTGGGAAATCCTCTCTCTCTCCTGATTTTAATACAAAAATTAAAAAGAGCACTGCTATTATTAATAAAATAGTTCCGATATACTCCCTCGGTTTTTCCTTAAACTTTTCATAAATATTGTAAATAAATTCTATAAAGGGGTCCTTCTTTAATTCCTTTTTTGTTAATTTTTTCTTCTTTTTTAATTTCATGTTCTTAAATTATAACTCTTACTTTTAAATTATTCAAGTATTATCATAAAATAAAATTATGAAAGGTT
>CBFGJR010000255.1:0-3281 GCA_965649145.1 Caldifarciminota bacterium
AAAGAATTTTGAAAAAAGTGTCCATTTCAATAAATTGGAATGTTTTGATTGTCATGGAAAACATAGAAGTATTTCATTTAAAATTTATGGAGGAAAAATTCTTATAGAGGAAAAATGTTCCTCCTGTCATCAAAAAGAGGGTGAAGAATATGAAGAAAAGAAAAAGGGGGAAGGATGAGAAAAATTATAATTTTAACTTTCTTTTTAAATCTTTATTCTCAGGATGTTATTACAAAAAATAAAAGATGCTTTTTATGCCATGGTAAAGAAGATTATAAAATAATTGAAGATGGTATTGAGAAATCCCTATTTATTTCTCCTTCTGAATATTATCAGAGTGTTCATAAGAATATGCCCTGTATTCAATGCCATTACGATGTTACAACAATTCCCCATTTAAGAAAGCCAAAAAAAATTCATTGTCTTGAATGTCATTATGCAGGAAATGTTGTTGGTGCTCCTGTCAAAGAGATGCCCGAAAAGTATAAGGAGAGTGTTCATGGAAGAGCAAAGGAAAAAGGGAGGCTCGCCCCTGATTGTATTGATTGTCATACAATCCATTCAATAAGGCATCCAGATGACCCTTTATCTACAATAAATAAAAGGAATATCTCAAATACCTGTGGAAAGTGTCATACACTCGTTAAAGAAGAATATATTAAATCAATTCATGGGAAGGCACTTTTAAAAGGAATTTTAGAGACAGCAGTTTGTAATGATTGCCATAAAGAGCATGATATTCTTTCATCAGAGGATCCACGCTCAACTTTGAATCCTAAAAATGTTGTTTCTACATGTGAAAGATGTCATGCAGATATAACAATAATGAAAAAATATGGAGTTCCACTAAAACAGGTTGAAGCGTTTAAAGAAAGTTTCCACGGTATTGCTTTAGAATATGGAGTTGTAAAAGCAGCAAATTGTGTATCCTGTCATGGTTATCATAATATACTGCCATCAAGTGATCAAAATTCACCCATTCATCCAAAGAACCTTGCGATAACATGTGGTAAGTGTCATCCCCGTGCCTCTGAAAATGTTGCAAAAGGTAAATACCATATAATTCCAGGGGAGAAAGAAGCAGGGATCGTTTATTATGTTTATAACTTTTTTAAATGGTTTACATTCCTTGTAATTTTTGGACTTGTTCTTCATATAATTCTGGATTTAGCAGGCAGGGGAATGAGAAAATTTAAAAAATGAATGAGGAAGAAAAAATTTATGAGGAAATAATAAAAGAGATTGAAAAGGATGGAAGTAAATTAAAAGAGGAGATAAAGGAAAAAATAAAGAGAGAAATTAAGGAGAGATATAGAAAGGAAATAGAAAAAGAAATTAGAAGGATAAAGAAGGAAAAAGAAAAGGTAAAGGAAGAGGAATATTTTATAAGATTTAGTTTAAATGTTAGATTACAACACCTTGTCCTTGCTATAGGTTGTCTAATTCTCATAATAACAGGTTTACCAATAAAATTTCATGAGGCAAAGTGGGCGGAAATTTATTTTAAATTAACAGGTGGAATACAGGCTTCAAGGATTTTACATAGAATTGGTGCATCTTTACTTATAATAGTTGCAATATGGCATACAATTTATCTATTTACAAAAGAAGGTAAAAAGGAGTTTAAAGAACTTTTACCAAGGAAAAAGGATTTCCTTGATTTTTTCCAGAATATAAAATATTTTCTGGGACTTACAAAGGAAAGACCGAAATTTGGGAGGTATTCCTATATAGAAAAATTTGATTATTGGGCAGTTTACTGGGGAATGGTTATAATGATAGTTTCAGGGACGCTTATGTGGCTCCACAATTTCTTTCTTGGCATTATTCCAAAATTTATCCTTGATATAGCAAGGGAAGCCCATTCTGATGAAGCACTCCTTGCGACCCTTGCTATTATAATATGGCACTGGTATAATGCCCATTTTAACCCTGATGTTTTCCCATTTAATCCCACTATTTTTACAGGGAAAATAAGTAAAGAAAGAATGATAAAAGAGCATCCCCTTGAATATGAAAAAATAATGAAAGAAAGGGAAAAAGAATGAAAAGGAAAATTCTTTTTCCTATCTTAATAATTCTTTTTTTATACTTTTTTTATCTTTTTATAAGGGTATCGGATAATCCATCTTTTTGTAATTCCTGTCATATTATGAAACCTTATTATGAGAACTGGTTATCATCAACCCATAACACGGTTAATTGTATGGATTGCCATTATAGAAAAACTTTTTTTGGTTATGTTGAAGGTAAGGCAAGGCTTTTTGCTGAAATGATAAGATATTTTGCAGGGGTATACCATCTAAGGCTCCATTCAAAAATAGATGATATAAACTGTAAAAAATGTCATATAAAAGAGGAACTTGAGGCAGGAGAAGTTTTATTTGCAAAAAGGATAAAATTCAAGCATGTTAAACATTATGATAGAGAAATAAGAGGTTTAAACTTACCTTGCCAGTCCTGTCATTCAGAACTCGTTCAGGGAGAACATACCGCTGTAAATAAAAATGTTTGTATAATCTGTCATTTTATAGGGAGGGAAGCAAGAGAGCCTGTTGGAGGGTGTGAAGGCTGCCATGGTCCACCAAAAGAAGTTATCCTTGTAAGAGGTATTAAGTTTTCTCACTTAAAATATGAAGAAGCGAAAATTGGTTGCAGGACATGCCATATTTATGTGACAGAGGGAAGAGGCAGTGTTATTTCTGAAAAATGTTCTCAGTGTCATGTTGAAAAAGAGATAGGATATAAAGACCACATTTTTTTACATAATGTTCATGTAACAAGAGAGAAGATAAAATGTGAATGGTGCCATAGCGAAATAAAACATAAAAAAGTTGAGATGGTCTATGCACTTTCTCCAAAATGTGAAGAATGTCATGGTGGGAAACACTCGCTTCAGGAAAGACTTTATATAGGAACTGGCGCAATTGATGTTCCAGTAACACCTGATCCAATGTTCTTGTCAGGAGTTTCATGCATAGGCTGTCATCAGATTAAAGAAGAAAAAATAGTTTTTGGGCATAAATCCATATTTACAGTTTCATCTCCAAAAGTATGCAAAGATTGCCATGGAGAAGGCTATGATAGGTTAGCATTAATGTGGCAGGAAGGAATTAAAAACAGGATTGAAGAAATGAATGAAAGGGTGGAAAGAATTGTTAAAATTTCAGATCTTTTAAATTTACCTTTAAATAAAAAGGTGATTAAAGAAAACTTTGAATTCATTAAGAGTGATAAAAGTCTTGGCTTACATAATGTAAAATATGCTCACCTCATTCTAA
>CBFGJR010000255.1:3381-6958 GCA_965649145.1 Caldifarciminota bacterium
TACCTTTAAATAAAAAGGTGATTAAAGAAAACTTTGAATTCATTAAGAGTGATAAAAGTCTTGGCTTACATAATGTAAAATATGCTCACCTCATTCTAAGCAGGGTTGAAGAAGAAATAGAAAAGGGTGAAAAGAAAATATTTAATTCAGAAATGAAAAAAATTTCCCTTGAAAAACTATTTGAAAGAGATCCAGAATGCCTTTCCTGTCATTTTGGTATAGAGCACCAAAAGATGAAATTTAAAGATAAAATTTTTAACCACTATTCTCATCTTTACCAGAATTTTTGTGGGGATTGTCATTCAAAGAAAACCCATGGTTTAACTTATAAGGATTCATACAGTTGCAGCATCTGTCATCACAAAAAAAACGAAAATTGTGAAAACTGTCATAAAATCCAGTCTAAAATTTATAAAGGAAAATTCAAAGGTTTTTCTTCTGATCCTATGTCAGAAGCAGGGATAGCCTGCCTGGATTGCCATAAAGAAGAGGAAGGGATAAGAAAACCTTTAGAAAATTTCTGTAATGAATGTCATGAAGAAGAATATGAGAAAGATTTTATTCAAAGAAGAGAGATTTTGAAAAATTTAATTTATGAAATTGAGAATCTCATAAATAAAAAAGAAAAAGAAATTTATGAAGATTATGAAAAAGATAAAATTCTTTCATTTTTAAAAATTTCTTATGAATTTAACGAATTTAAAAAAGATAGATCCTTTGGTGCACACAATATAATGAATTATGAAGAATATCTTAAAAAAATAAAAGAGGAAATTGAAAAATTTTAATTTTTTAATTTAAAATTAAAGTTTTATGTTTTCCCTTATTTTAACTAATTTTTTAATTTTTTTCTCTTCAAAGGATTGTCTTGATTGTCATGAAATTAAAATTAAAGGTGTTCATGAAGATATTGAATGTATTGATTGCCACAGTGATATAAAGGAAATTCCCCATCCTTTTCCCATTAAAAAAGTTGAATGTGGTTTATGCCATGAAGAGATTGAAAAGATCTATAAACATGATATTCATTATATTTTATTTTTAAGGGGTAAGAAAAATATACCTGATTGTAAAAATTGCCATGGAACCCATGAGATTTTGTCCCCATCTGATCCAAAATCGCCTCTTCATGGTTCAAAAAAGAATATATTCTGTACAAAGTGTCATAAAAATATAATTGCTCCTAAAATTTATCATGCCTCAAAAATACCCGAGGAAAAATGTCTTGAGTGCCATGATAAAAAAATTAAAGAAGATATAAAGAAATCAATTCATTCATTTGCAAGTTGTGATGATTGTCATAGAGAAGTTAAGGAAGTTCCCCATCTTGAAAAACTTCCTTCTCCTGAATGCGGGGTTTGCCATAAAAATGAATATCTTGAGCATGCTCAAAGTATTCACGGTAGAGCAATAAAGGAAGGGATAGAAGAAGCAGCATATTGCTGGGATTGCCATAATTCTCATACTATTTCAAAAATTGATGAGAATTCCCCTGTTTATTTTAAAAATCTTCCAAAAACATGTGGAAAATGTCACGGAAAAGAAGAAATTGCAAAAAAGTTTAAGATACCAATTAGAAATCCATACCAGCTTTATGAAGAAAGTGTTCATCATTATGCAATAGTTGAAGGGAAAAAGGGGGCAACCTGTTCTGATTGTCATGGTGTTCATGATATTGATGTTTCAGTAAGCCCAAATTCAAAAATAAATAAATACAGAATTCCAAAAACATGTTCAAAATGCCATGAAAAAGAATATAAAGAATATATTGGGAGTGTCCACTGGAAAGGTTATATTGTGGGAGTTGAAGACTCACCAGTTTGTAATGATTGTCATTCAGAACATAGAATTTTACCAGCACAGGCTCCTGAAAGCCCTGTTTATCCTTTAAATATACCAAAAACATGCTCTGGGTGCCATGAAAGATATACATTGATTCAAAGATATGGACTTTCAGAAAAAAGACTTGCAACTTTTTATGAGAGTTATCATGGTTTAGCATTAAAAGCAGGTAATCTCCTATCAGCAAACTGTGCCTCCTGTCATGGAACACATATGATACTTTCCTCATCCGATTCCCTATCTTCTACCTATCCTCAATTGTTCAATTGTGATAGATGTTGTGAGAAAAATTTATATTTATTTGATAATAATCACAATAGGTGGAATGATAATATACTGTTTTTTTGATTTTATAAAGAAAACAAAGGATAATGTAAGACCCCCTATCCCAAGCGGAAGAGAAATTTTAAGGTTTAATAGATTTGAAAGGAGCATCCATTTAATCCATCTTATTTCCTTTTTGATTTTAGTTTATACGGGATTTGCTCATCACTATCCAGAAGCGATATGGTCAGCATGGTTTGTGAAGATTCTCAAAGGCTCTTTAAGAGGTTATTTACATAGAATTGCGGGCTCCTTAATGATAATCGCATTTTTTATAAAAATATTAGCAATTATTTATACAAAAAGAGGAAGAGAACAATTTAAGGAACTTTTATTTAAAATAAAAGATATAAAGGATGCAATAGATCTATTTCTTTATAATTTAAACATTAAAAAAGAAAAGCCAAAATTTGGAAGATTTACATTTTACGAAAAGTTTGAATACTGGGCACTTGTATGGGGAACAATTATAATGGGTATTACAGGGCTTGCCTTATGGTTTAAAGAGAATACTTTAAGTATACTTCCTAAATGGTTTATTGAACTTTTCCTCGTAATCCATTTTTACGAAGCTATCCTTGCTTCCCTTGCAATTTTAGTATGGCATCTTTACTGGGTCGTTTTTGATCCCGCAGTTTACCCATTAAATAAGTCAATGTTTACAGGGAAATTGCCTGAAGAAGTTTATAAAGAGGAGCATCCCCTTGATTTTATGAAATGAAGATATTTTTAATATTTTTGATATCCTATCTTGTAGGTTCAATACCTAATGCCTATATTGTTTCAAAACTTGTTAAAAAAATTGATATAAGAGATGTTGGCGAAGGAAATGTTGGAGCAAGGAATGTATGGCATGTTATCTCCCCTTTCTGGGGTATTGTAACATTTATTCTTGATTTTTTCAAAGGTTTTATCACTTATCTTATTTCCTTTTATTTTTTAAAGGAAAATATTTTAATCTGGATTTCAGGATTTTTCTGTATTTTTGGACATGGATTTCCTTTGTTTTTAAAATTCAGAGGCGGTAAGGGTATGGCACCTGCAAGTGGATTTTTGTTTGCAAAGTTCCCTGAAATTGTATTTATTGGTTTTTTAATTTATGTTGTTTTATTCATTCTTACAAAGAATTTCCATATTTCAATATCCCTTTCAATAATTTTGACAATTTTTATAATTTTTCCAATTTTTAAAAAAACTCTCCAAGAAGTAATTTATACCGTGATTTTTCTCTTATGGCTTGGTGTTAAAAGAATTATTGACCAGCCGTATATGAAAAAAATTAGGTTAATGGATACTTTCTGGAAATGATCAATTTTTTAATAGTTATTTTCCTGCTCTTTTTTTAATAATCCTTTTGAACAATATATTTTATTTAGAGGAAGAGAAAAAATATACTCTTTTAAAAGAAAAA
>CBFGJR010000256.1:0-9598 GCA_965649145.1 Caldifarciminota bacterium
AAAATTCTCTGTTTTAAACTGTTTAAAATCTTTCTTTTCTCTTTTAACGAAAAACTCTCAGGAATTAAAATTTCTATTCTTATACCTCCTATACTCACTTTAATGTTTTTTCTTTTTTAATTTTTATGAAAACTTCAATTAAATCTCCTTCTTTAATATCAGTATAGTTTTCTATATGAAGGCCACATTCTTTGCCTGATTCAATTTCAGAAACATCTTCCTGGTAGTGTTTGAGAGAATCTATTTTGCCTTCGTGAATAACCTCATCATTTCTTTTTATCTTTGCAAAATATCCTTTAACAATTTTCCCGCTTTTGACTAAACAACCTGCTACCGGACCAAGTTTTGAAACCTTGAAAATTTTTTTTACTTCAGCCTGACCAATTATCTCTTCCACTTCTTCGGGTTCAAGCATTCCTACCAATAATTTCTGTATTTCGTCTAAGGCATGGTATATAATTTTATGTTCCATAATCAAAATTTTTTCATTCCTTGAAAGGTTCCTTGCCTTTGCATCCACTCCAGTATTAAAGGCAAGTATTACACCTTTTGATGCTGAAGCAAGTAAAACATCGTTTTCTGTCACAATACCAATGCCTTTATGAATTACATTTACCCTTATTTCTTCATATTGCATTTTAGAAAGGGTATCTGATAAAGCATCAACTGAGCCCTGGGTATCAGCCTTTATTATGAGTGGTAATTCTTTCAATTCACCTTTTAAAATTTTTTCCTGTATATTTGTTAAAGCTGTTTGAAGTTCGGCTCTTTTTATCTGTTCTTTCTTTAGTTCTTTTCTCCTTTCAGCTTCTTCTCTGGCTTCTTTCTCAGAGGGCATTGAAATCAGTATATCTCCTGGGGTGGGTAGATCTTCCAGACCTTGGATAACACATGGTGTTGAAGGATAGGCCTCTTCAATTATTTGATCCCATTCATTATATAGATTTCTCACTTTTCCCCATGTGGTTCCAACTAAAACCGGCTCTTTTTTTCTTAAGATACCCCTTTGAACTATCACAGTACAGAGAGGACCTCTTCCTTTGTCCAGTTTAGTTTCTATAACAACTGCCCTTGCTCTATCCTTATAAGTTGTTCTTATATCTAATTCTTCCGCGACTAGAAGAATTGCTTCGAGCAAATTGTCAATTCCCATTCCTGTCTTTGCGGATATTGGTACTACAATTGTTTTACCTCCCCATTCTTCCGGAACGAGCCCCTCTTCCGAAAGTTCAGCCATAACTTTTTCTAAATTAGCATTTGGTAAATCCATCTTATTTACTGCCACAATTATAGGAACACCTGCTGCTCTTGCATGACTGATTGCTTCCTTAGTTTGCTCCTTAATACCTTCATTTGCAGCAACAACAAGAAGGGCAATATCAGTTACTTGAACTCCTCTTGCTCTTAAAGCAGTAAATGCTTCATGTCCTGGAGTATCAATAAAGGTTATTTTATTTCCCTGATATTCTATTTGATATGCTCCTATATGCTGCGTAATTCTACCGGGTTCTTTCTCTGCCAATTTGGTTTTTCTTATATAATCAAGAAGAGTTGTTTTACCATGATCCACATGACCAAGGACTGTAATAACAGGTGGCCTTCTTTCCTCAAATTCTTCTTTTTTTTCTTTAATCATTTCCTCAGCCTTAATCTCTATTTTAAATCCAAATTCTTCCCCAATTATCATCATTGTATCAATGTCAATCACTTGATTTATTGTGGCAAAAACACCATGGGATATACATTTTTCTATTACCCTTGCAGGGTCAACACCCATCATTTTTGCAAATTCACCAACTGTCAGTGCCCCAGAAATGTAAATTATATTTTCTTTTATTTCCTCAGCAATTTCAGTATCTTCTTTTTCTCTTTTAATTTTTTTCTTTATTTTGGGTCCTGTTCTGAGTCTGGAAAGAGTCTCCTTTAACTTATG
This sequence comes from Caldifarciminota bacterium, assembly GCA_965649145.1. Classification (GTDB taxonomy): domain Bacteria; phylum Hydrothermota; class Hydrothermia; order Hydrothermales; family JAJRUZ01; genus JBCNVI01. The sequence continues at coordinate 1,934 of CBFGJR010000256.1, forward strand.
CTCAATTTCTTTTTCTGTTAAAACAGGACCCTCTTCAAGGGTTTTTAATTCTTTCTCCTTTTCACCCCATATTTCTTTTTTCTTTTTTAACATTTCCATTTCTTCTGTTTTCCTTCTCTCAATAAATTCTTTTATCTTCCTTTCAGTTTCCTCGTTAACTAAACTTGTATGAGATTTTACCTCAATTCCAATTTCTTTTATTAATTCCTGCAAAGCCTTAGATGACATTTCCAGTTCTTTTGCTAAATCTCTTACTTTTTTTCCTTTTTCTTTTACTTTTTTAACCTTTTTAACTTCTTTTGTTTCCTCTGCTTTCTTTATCTTCTCCTTTGGCTTTGTTTTTTTTTCCTTTTTCTTATCTTTTTCTTTTTTCTTCATTTTTCAAATTTCTCCTTATTATCATTTAAAATTTTTCTGATTTCATCTTCTTCCAACTTCATTGCCTTCAATCTACCTCTGAGTTCATGTATAGAAAATACACCGTCTGTTTCTTTCTTCAACTCAAGTTTTACCTCCTCTGGTAAAAACATCTCATCAATAAAAACCTTTTTCCTTCCTTCCCATTCACTTTGAGATATAACCCATATTTCAATTCCAACAAGTTTAGAGGCAAGTTGGACATTCTGTGAGCCTGTTCCCTTGGCAACCTTTATTTCTTCATCAGGCACAACGGCGATAATTTTATTCTCCTCCTCAATTATCTGAATTGGTCTTGCCGGAGAAAGGGCGTTTTTTGCAAACTCTATTTTGTTTTCCGACCAGGGAATAACATCAATTTTTTCTCCTGCAAGTTCTCTTGTAATTATCTGTATTCTTGAACCTCTAATGCCTATGCAGGCTCCCTGTGGATCTATTCTCGGGTCATGGCTCCTTACAGCAATTTTTGCCCTTTCTCCAGGAATACGGACAATTCCCATTATTTCAACTATTCCATCAAGAATTTCAGGCACCTCAAGTTCCAGTAATTTCTTTAAAAAGGAAGGATGAGTTCTTGAAATTTTTACAAGGGGTCTTCTACCTGAAGTTTCAACACTCAAAACAAGACCCCTTACCTCTGCTCCAATTCTATACTTTTCCTTTCTGATCTGTTCCTCAGGGGGCATAAAACCATCAGCCCTTCCCAGTCCTAAAAATACACCCGATTTATCCACCTTTTGAATAATTCCCCTTACTATATCCCCTATTTTTGTTTCAAAATCCTTATAAATTCTTTCCTTTTCAGCTTCCTTTATCTTTTTAGTAAATATCTCTCTCATTCTGTATACAACACCTCTTCCCAGTTGCTCCATCTCCATTTCAATTTTAATACTTTCTCCGGGGACTACAAGTGGTTTAATTTTTTTTGCTTCCTGATAAGTAATTTCATAAGTTGGGTTTTTTAATTCATTAACCACTTTTTTTAAAACCCATATTTTAATCTGACCAGCCTTATCATTAATTTCAACTTCAACGGGAAAAGCATTATCTCTGTAGTACTTTTTAATGGCTATTTCAAAGGCATCTTTAAGAGATTTAACTACATATTCTCTATCAATTCTTCTCAATCGTGTTATCTGATCAATATATTCAATCAGTTCATAAGCCTTCATTTAAAATTCCTCCATTTCACATAATTTTATTTTTTTTACTTCTTCAACAGGTATTTTAATTAAATTTTCACCCAATACAATATAAAATAAATTTTCTTTAAAATCAAGTAGATGTCCCTTTATCTCACGGTCTTTCCTTATTATTTTTACTCTCTTTCCCTTGGCCCATATGAATTCTCTCTCAGACTTAAGTTCCCTGTCCAATCCAGGGGATGTAACCTCAATTTCCGGTTCTATATATATTCCCTCCACTTTAAGAACATTTATTAACCTTTCTGCCCACCTTTCAGTATCTCTCGCAGTTATTCCGTCTTTTTTATCTATTGTTAGAACTATTCTAAATCTTCTCCCTGTTCCTTTAACCTGTAAGTCAACAAGATAGATATCTTCTTCTTTAAGTTCTCTTTCCAGTATATTTATCAGTGTTTTTTTTATACTTTCAGCGTCAAACATTCTGAAGTTCCTTTTTCTTTTTTTCTATTAATTCCTTGGTTTTAAAAGTAAGGTCCTTTAAGTTCACTTCTATTTTTTCCTTGGTTTCTCTAATAAGAATATCTGCAATCCCATTTTTAATCCCCTTTCCTAAGGTAATTCTAAATGGAACCCCTATGAGGTCAGCATCTTTAAATTTAATTCCAGGTGTTTCGTCTCTGTCATCAATTATATAATCTATTTTATTTAATTCAAATTCTTTTTCAATTCTTTCGCTTAAATTTTTATCCAGATTAAAATCAACTATATGAACATCAAAAGGGGAAATAGATACTGGAAGAGAAAGACCATTTTCATCTATGTAAATGGAAGCAGCTGATAAAAGTATTCTTCCAATTCCAATACCATAACTGCCCATAATTATGGGTTTTTTCTGCCCATCTTTATCAGTAAAATAGGCTCCCATTGCTTCAGAATACCTTGTTCCAAGCTTAAAGATATGACCTATTTCTATTGCATTTTTAAAGATGAGTTCTTCTGAGCAAAAATAGCAGAGGTCACCTTCTTTCGCCTCTCTTATATCATCAATTTTTAATATCTTGTTAAAGTCTAAAACAGGCGTTACTCCCTTTATGTGGTAATTTTCTTCAGAAGCACCTATTACACCACCTTCAATTTCATAGGCATACTCATCAATTATAAGAGGTATATTGGAATTTAAAGGTCCAACAAATCCTGCGGAAACCCCGAGTATTTCCTTTACTTCCTCTGGTTCAGCAATTCTAACCTGTGAATTCAAAATAGATGATAATTTTCCCAGATGTAATTCATAGTCACCCCTTAAGGCAATAAGTAGGGGTTCCTTTTCTTTTAATACAAGGATGGTCTTTATAATTCCTTCAAGTGGAATTGAAAGAAAATCTGATACTTCCTGAGCACTTTTTATTGAAGGTGTGTATACTTTTTCTTTCTTTTTTTCCCCCTTATAACTTTTTGACCTTGGTTTTGATTTTGCGACTTCCTTATTTGCCTTATATCCGCATTTTGGACATATAACCAGTTTATCCTCCCCATAATCACTTTCCACCATAAACTCACCTGATTCCTTGCCACCCATCAGTCCTGAGGAAGCCTGAACAAAATGAAATTTAAGTCCGCATCTTTTGAAAATTCTTTCATATGCTTTTTTATGTTTTTCGTAAGATTCATTCAGTCCCTCCCATGTAGCATCAAGAGAGTAGGAGTCCTTCATTGAGAATTCCCTGCATCTTAAAAGTCCTCCCCTTGGTCTCGGTTCATCCCTGAATTTTGTTTGAATCTGATACCATATCTGGGGTAAATCCCTGAAGGATTTTATTTCATTTCTTGCAAGATATGTGACTATTTCCTCATGTGTTGGAGATAAAGCAAATTCTGAACCCTTTCTATCTTTTAATCGAAATATATCATCACCAAAAGATAACCATCTTCCTGATTCTTCCCATATTGATTTAGGAGATAAAGCAGAGTAAAGCATTTCCTGAGCAGAGATATTATTCATTTCCTCTCTTACTATGTTTTCAATTTTTTTTATGCTCCTAACTCCCAGGGGTAAAAAAACAAAAACTCCTGCTGCAAGTTTTCTTACATATCCTGCTCTTAAAAGAAGAGCATAAGCAGGATTATCTGCTTCCCTTGGTGTTTCCCTGAGCGTTGGAATAAAGGATTTTTTAAATTTCATTTTGTAATTATAAGGGATTAATTTATTGAAAAACTATTTTTACATCATCTAAGAATTATTAAAAAGTGAAATATAAAAATCAGCAATCTTTTCCCAATTATATTCCTTTACCAATTTTAATCCCTCCTCTACCAATTTCTCACTTAACTTTTTATCTTCAATTAAAGTTATTATTGCTTTTTTAAGTTCTTCAATTTCCATAGGTGGAACAAGAATACCATTTACACCATTTTTTATAACATCCCTAATTCCCCCAACATCAGAAGCAATAACAGGAACACCTGCACCCATTGCTTCCAGTATAACAGTGGGAAGTCCCTCTGTATCACCCTCTTCTGTAATTATTGAAGGAACCACCAAAACATCAGATTCTCTTAGTATTTCAGGAACTTTTTCTCTCTTTACCCATCCCAAAAAATTAACAAAATTTTCTAAATTGAGCTCTTTAACCAGGTTTTTTAACTCTTTTTCCAATGGACCACTTCCTCCAATGTTTAAATTTATATTACCATAAAGGGTAACTATTTCCTTTAATGCGTATACAAGATATTTAATGCCCTTTTTTTCAACAAATCTACCCAGAAATAAAATGTTAAAACTTTCTCTTTCACTTTTTCTCTCCTTTATAACAGGAATTTTCATTCCCATGGGTTTTATAAAAATTTTCTCTTTTTTTAATTTTTTTTCATCCTCTAATATTTTTAAAATTTTTTCTTTCAATATACTGCTAACACAGACAATGTAATCAGAATTATTATAAATAAATTTTGTTAAGATTTTTTTAAAGGGTAACTTTTCCATTGTATAAACATCAATCGCATGGGCAGTTGTTATATGTTTTATTTTTAAAAATTTTTTAAAAAAAGCACCAATAAATCCACTCGGTATTATCCAGTGAGAATGAATAACCTCTATTTTGAATTTCCTTATTATTTTATAGGAATAATAAAAGTAAGAGAGAAAAAAGAAGGGAACCTGCAATTTAGGAAGAAAACTTTTTCTTATATTTCTCATAATGCCACCTTCATAACATAACTTCTGTAAACTTATAGGAAAAAAATAAGGGAATCTATAAACTTTTACACCCTCAATATCTTCAAAAAACTTGGAATTTTTATGATGGGGGGCAAGTACGGTAACTTCAAAGCCTTTATTTTTAATTTCCTTAGATAGTTCCAGTACAAATTGAGGTGTATTATCATTTTTGTAACGAGGAAAAGTTGTTGTTAAAACAAGGATTTTCATTTTTTGATTTTTGCATTTTTTATTATAATTTATCTAATTAAATATCTTCCCTTTCCTCTCTTTTTTCTTTTTCAAAATGAAAGTTTTTTTCTCTGTTTAAAAAAACACCTTTTTTTCTGAGAATTGCGGGTTCTTCATCATCCCCATTTTCGTCAAATTTAATAAGGGGGAGCTCTTTAAAAGGTTTAAAATTGGGTTCCTTTTTTTCAGAAACATCTGGAATTCCTGAGGCAATAACTGTAACCTCTATTTTACCCTCCATTTCCTCGGTATAGTCAAGCCCAGTTATAATTTCCGAGTTATCAGAGTCTGTTTCATTCATTACAAAATTCATAATTTCATGAATTTCTCCCATTGTAAGGTCATTTCCGCCAACTATATTGAGGAGTATTCCTTTTGCAAATTTAATTCCTTCAGTGTCTATAAGAGGTGAATAAATTGCTTCCCTCGCAGCGTTTTTTGCTCTATTTTCCCCTTCAGCAAAACCAATACCCATAACTGCTTTGCCTCCATACTTTAAAACAGTTCTTATATCAGCAAAATCAACATTTACATACTGTGGTTTCTGAATAACATTAACTATCCCTTTTACAGCTTGAAATAAAACTTCATCAACCTTTTTAAAGGCCTCTTTTAAAGGTAAGTTTTCATTTCCATTCTTTAATAATCTTTCGTTTGGGATCACAATGTAGGAATTTACATAATTTTTGAGTTCACTTAAAGCCTGAAGTGCCTTTCTCTGTCTGTGTGGTCCTTCCATTAAAAAGGGTAGAGTTACAACTGCTGTTGTAAGAACATTAAGTTCATCTTTACAGAGTTTTGCAATTACGGGTATTCCACCTGTCCCAGTTCCTCCACCGAGTCCTGCAGCAAGGAAAACCATATCAGCATCCTTAAGCATATTCCTGATTTCCTCAATGGATTCTTCCGCTGCTTTTTTCCCTATTTCAGGGTCGCCGCCTGCCCCCTGTCCCTTTGTTAGATTTTTCCCCAATTGAATTTTAATATTAACAGGTGTTCTATTTAAGGCCTGAACATCAGTATTGGCAACTATGAGTTCTACATTTTCAACCCCTTTTTCAGACATATACATGACAGCATTTGATCCACCACCACCAATACCTATAACCTTTATTCTTGTTGGCTTTATTGAACTCTCATTTAGTTTTATCATTAATTACTCCTTTTTTTAAAAGGGATTAGAACCCTTATTAAAAGTTTTCAAAAAAGTACTTTATATTCTTAAAAATTTGTGAAATTGAAAATTTATTTTTTCCCTTTCTGGAGAAAGAACCGTAGTTAAAAGTTTTTAACATGTAACCAACCTTCAAAGCACCGAGGGCTGCTGTATATGAAGGGTCCGTTATTATATCTGTTGAAAGGCCTCTAAAATTTCTGGGTTTACCCACTATGCATGGAACGTTGAAAAAGTTTTCTGCTGCTTCAGTTATTCCTTTCAATTTTGCAACACCACCTACAAGGACAATACCTGCTGGTAATTTTTCTATTTCAATTATTTTCTCCACATACCATTTTACCCTTTCAAATATTTCCTCAAGTCTAGCAAATATTATTTCCCTCACCAAAGAGACTTTGATTTTCTTTGAAGGCCTTTCTCCAATCCCTTCGACATCTATCACACTTTCACTATCTTTTTCATCATATATGTTGCTGAAATGTTCAAGTAATTCTTTTGCCTTTCTGCTTGTTATTCTTAACATTTTTATAAGATCATTAATAATGTGTTTACTACCTATTTTAAAAGAGTTAGCGTGAATTAAAGACCCCTTGTTCCATATCGCAATATCCACTGTCCCCATTCCAATATCCATTAGAAGAACACCTTGATTCATCTCTTCTTCTTCAAGAACTGCATAGGAAGAAGCAATTGGTGAAAAAACAAAATTTTCTATTTCAAAGTTTGATTTTAAGGCTACTTTTTTTAATGTATCCAGTATATTTTTCTTTGCTTTTAAAATAAATGTTTCTACCTCCAGTTTTGTTCCCATCATTCCTACAGGTTCCTTTATACCCTCCTGGTCATCAATAGTATACTCATTGGGGTAAACATAAATAATTGATTTTTCTGCAGTATTTGATCTCTGTACAGCAGTGTTTATCACCCTTATTCTGTCATTTTCATCAATTTCACCATCAGGGTCCTTTACAGGAACAAATCCCTTTACAATTTCGCTTTCAACATAACTTCCATTTATCGTTAAAATTATTTTTGTCCTCTTTTTAGGAATATCACCTTTTAATCTAAAAGCCTCAACTACTGCTTCCTTTAAAGAATTTGAAACTTTTTCTATATTTTGAATTACACCTGATTCAATTCCCTGAGAATCTATCTTGGGTGAATAACCTTCTATTTTTATACTTCCATTTTCAGGGGTTCCAAATACAGATATAACCTTTGAAGTCCCCAAATCCACACTAACAATCCTTTTACCCTCCATTTATTTGCCTCCTTCTAAAAAAGATAAAATTTCAAGATTTAAGGTATCTTTAAATTCCTTTAAATTTTTTAAATAATTGATTTTTTTATCAAAGGTTCCAAGTCCAAATTGGATAATCTTTTCATCCCTTGTAAAAATTGTAAGACTCAAGGGTTCAATACAGACTATCTTGCTATAAAGTAAAGGATTCATAGTTTTAATTTTTTTTAAGAGTTCTGAG
>CBFGJR010000256.1:9608-21383 GCA_965649145.1 Caldifarciminota bacterium
ACTTAAAACTATCGGGCTCTATTTTTACATTTAAATTTAAAATTTGAGGTAGAGAGTCATTAATTTCTTTATCCTCTATTTTTAAAAGAAATCCAGTAGATGTTAAGTAAGTGGCTTTTTTGTATCTTGCAATTATTTCTCCATAAAAGTTTGAATTTACTTTTTGAGCCTTTTTAAATCCAAAGAGGAGTAAAATAAGAACAAAAAATTTCCTTTTACCTCTCATTTAAAATTTCCTCTACATATATAAGTTCTTTTTGGAGGTTTATTTTAAATTTTTCATAGACTTTTTCCTGTACAATTTTTATTATTTCCTTTATATCAGATGCTTTAGCGTTATTTACATTTATGATAAAGTTAGCATGTTTTCTTGAAACTTCAGCACCACCGACTCTTAAACCCTTTAAACCTGCAAGTTCAATTAATTTACCAGCGGGTTCATTTTTTGATGGATTTTTAAAAACACATCCTGCGGAAGGGTATTCAAGAGGTTGAGTTTCCTTCTTTTTATTTAAAATTGATATGATTTCTTTTTTTATTATTTTTTTATCCTTTCTTTCCAATCTAAAATAGGAACTTATTATTACTCCCTTTGTATAACCTCTTCTGTAAGAAAACTCAATTTCTTGTTTTTTCAGTTTTTTTAAGAATCCATTTTCATAGACAAATATTTCTTCTAAATAATCAGAGATCTCTTTTCCCATACTTCCCAAATTCATAAAAATCGCTCCTCCAACAGTAGCTGGTATTCCCGCAGTGAATTCGAGACCACCTATTCCCTTTTCTGATAAATTCTTTATAAGTTCTGAAAACTTGACTCCTGCATCAGCAATTACTCCATTCTCAGTATATATAACTTCTTTTAAATTAGAAGTTGAAATTAAAAGGGCATCAAATAACCCATCAGGAAGGAGTATATTTGAACCTCCCCCAATAAATAGGGTTTTTAATCCCCTTTTCTCAGCAAAATGAATGGCATTAAGAATTTCATCCACATTACCAGGTTCAGCATAAAATGAAACTGTGGAGTCAATCCTTAAGGTATTTTTGTATTTTAAATTTATATTCCTTTTTATAAATTTTTTGTTAGTTAATATTATCATATATCTCCTCCACAATTTTGTAAACATTACCAGCACCGACAGAACATATAAGATCACCTTTTCTTACTATATTTAAAATTTTTTCTTTAAGATCTTTTTCTCCATCGTAAACTGGATTTGAATATTTTTTAAGTTCCTTAATTATAAGTTTATGTGTTACACCCTTTATTTTCTTTTCTCCAGCTGGGTATATAGGCAAAACTATGACTATATCAGCTATGCTTAAACTTTCGGCAATTTCTTTCCATAATATTTTTGTTCTTGTATACCTGTGAGGTTGAAAAACTAAAAGGACTCTTCCTCTCTTCCAGAAATTTTTTACAGTTTTTAAAAATTCCCTTATTTCCGTTGGATGGTGAGCGTAATCATCTATAAGAGCGATTCCTTTTTTTATACCTTTAAATTCAAATCTCCTTTTTACACCCTTAAATTCCATTAGAGTTTTTTTTGCTATGTAAAAGGGAATTTTAAGTAAATAGGAAACACCTATTGCTGCAAGAGAATTTAAAATGTTATGCATCCCAGGTATATTTAGTTCAAATTTACCGATATTTTCACCTTTTACTTTTACTTCAAATTCACTTCCCATTTCTTTTAAATTAATGTTGTAAGCATTTATATCATTAGAGTGGTTAAAACCGAAACTTATCTTTTTTCTTTCTATATCTTCCGCAATTTTACTTAAATTTTTGTCATCACCACAGTAAACTATACCACCATAAAAGGGAACTTTTAACATGAATTCTTTAAAGGCTTCTTTTAATGCTTTCATTGTCTTATAGGTATCAAGATGTTCATTATCAATATTTGTTATCACACCTATACTTGGAAAGAGATGTAAGAAGGATCTATCCGATTCATCTGCTTCTGCCACAAGGAATTGCCCCCATCCAAATATTCCACCTGTATCCATACCCCTTATTATTCCTCCAACAATTGTTGTTGGTTCAAGACCTGCATTTTTTAAAAGATTTGATATCATTGTTGTTGTTGTTGATTTACCGTGAGCACCAGTTATACATATTGAAAATTTAATTTTTGTAAGTTCTGCAAGCATTTCTGCTCTTCTTATTATGGGGATACCCCTTTTTTTAGCCTCATTGATTTCAATATTATCTCCCCGAATTGCACTGGAATAAACTACAAGGTCCTGGTCCTTTATATTTTCCTTACTATGTGTATAAAATATTTTTATGCCGAGAGCTTCAAGTCTTTTTGTGGTTTCACTCCTTTTTATATCACTTCCTGTTATTTCAAAACCCATATGTTTTAAAATTTCTGCCATTCCTGACATCCCTGACCCACCTATTCCCACAAAGTGAATCTTTTTTATCCCTGAATGTACGAATAGCATGATTTTATCTCCCCTTTTAAAATTTTTTTCCAATTTGGTAATTCTTTGAAATTTCCTTTTTTATCATAAATTTCATCTATTTCTCTTTTTAAAATAATTGGGTTTATTTTATCTTCACTAATAATTTTAAAAGTTCCAAATTTTTGAGCAAAAAGTGCATTATAATACTGGTGATTATCTGAGGCAAAGGGAAAAGGTATGAAAATTGTCTTTTTCTTTATTTTTAAAATTTCAAAAACAGCTCCAGCTCCTGATCTTGAGACTATAACATCACAGGCAGAATAGAAATTTTCCATATCATTCCTAAAAGGGAAAAGATAAAAATTTTCTCTTTTAAATTTTCCTTTATATTCTTCATAAAATTTTCCAGCAAGAGTAAGGACTGTATCATTACTGATTTCCGAATACCTGTAAGATAACTCAATAATTTTTTTTGCACCCTGACTTCCGCCTAAAAAGAGTATGGTTCTTTTATCAGGAGGAATGTTAAGTATCCTCCTTGCTTCATCCCCTGGTATTAATTTAAAGTTTCTAACAGGATTTCCAAGAAAGATACATTTTTTTCTAAGGAATTTTTCTGTTTCCTTAAAACTAACAAAGATTTTATCTGAGAATTTACCGAAAATTTTTGTTACAATTCCAGGTATTGAGTTCTGCTCAAAAACAAATATTTTTTTTCTCATAATAATAGAGGGAATGAAAAAGGGAAAGGAGGCATAACTCCCGAATATAAATATCATTTGAGGGTTAATTTTCAAAGTTAACTTCAAACCTTCAAAGGTTCCTTTTATGATTTTGAAAAGGTTTAAAAGTATTTTTTTAAGATTTTCCCCCTTAATTGGAGCTGAGTCAAATTTAAAATCATAATTTATGTTAAAATCTATATCTCCTTTCAGGGAAATAAGTAAATAACTTTTTAAATTCAAACTTTCCAGAAATTTTTTTACTTCCAGTGCTGGGAAAATATGACCGCCAGTTCCACCTGTTATTAGGAATATCTTGACCATAATAATTCTATTTTCTCCTCCCTTAAAATTTCCCTGTTTGCAATGATATTATAGGAAGAACCGAATAAAAAGGAATAAGTCATACCTGATGAACCACCATAGGAAATAAGGGGAAGAGGAACACCTGTAACAGGAATAATTCCGAGATTTACAGAAATGTGAACAAAAACATTGAAAAAGGTGAAAAGGGCGGTTCCAAGTATATAGGTTTTAAAAAATTCATCTTCAATTAAAAGTGCTCCGTTAATTAAACTTTTAATTAACATCATATAAATAAAAATTAAAATTGAGATACCGAGAAATCCTGTTTCCTCTGCTATAAGGGAAAATATAAAATCCTTTGATAGATCAGGCAAAAATTTGTATTTAATTTTTCCCTTACCAATACCCACACCGAACAATCCGCCTCTTGATACTGCTATTTTTGCCTGCTTCACCTGATAAAACTCTTCTCCACTTTTATAACTTTTTATTCTGTTCATAACATAGCCCTTTTTCATAGAGATGAGGGAAAGAAATAAAATAGGTAATATAAGAAAGGTTAAAATAAAATATTTCAATTTTATACCTTTAAGAAAAATAAGTGTGCCTGTTACAAATATTATAGAAACTATCATTGAAAAATGAGGTATAAGGTAAAGAAAGAAAAGGCTAATTAAAAAGTATATTATAAAGCCTGAAATCCTCAGAGGATTTTGAACTTCACTCAAGAAATTGGAAATCTGAAGTAAGAATCCTATCTTAAAAATTTCTGATGGCTGTATTGTAAAATCATAAAAGGTAATCCACCTGTGAGTATTTTTTATTGATATGTCCAGAATAACAGGCACTAAAAGGAAAAATAGAAGTGACCAACTTATAAAAAATCTTGCATTTTTAAGCGTAGATAAAGGGATAATAATTCCCAAAAAAAAAGAAAGAACATTTAAAATATTTCTTGACAAAATTTTTATAAGTGTGTCAAGAAAAACTTCCTGACCCTTGAATATCCAGGAATAAAAATTTGAGGAAAAAAGGAAGATAAAGGATAAAAGAGAGAGTATAAGGACGGATAAAATTAAATTTCTCTCACCCATCTTTTAAAATCCTCCCCCCGGTCAGCGTAATTTTTGTATTGATCAAAACTTGAAAGCCCGGGAGAGAAAAGAATAATGTCTTCCCTAAAAGAACTTCTTTTTGCTTCATGAACCGCATCTTTTACGGTTTTAACTCTTTTTATGTCTTTTAACCCACTTAAATTATTTTCAAGAAATTCACCTGCTTCTCCATAGACGATTATTTTTTTAACCTTTCTTTTAACTTCCTCTTTTATTATATCAAAGGGTATATTTTTGTTTTTTCCACCGAGTATCAGAATTATATTTTTGTTATCAAATGATTTTAAAGCATAAAGAACAGAATGAGGATTTGTTGATTTTGAATCATTAATCCATAAAATATCATTTTCTTTTTTAACAATTTCAAGACGGTGGGGTAGTGGTTTTAATTTTTTTAAGGTATCAATAATTTTATTTTTATCTATTCCCATCAGATAACTTACTAAAATTGAAAAACTTAAATTATACTTATTACCGAGACCTATAAAATTTTCAAACCTGTCTTCTATTATTTCCCTTGTGTTAGGAAGGTTAATTACAAATTTTCCCTTTGAAAAGTAAATTCCATTTACTTTTTTTCTTAAAGATACATAAAGGATGCTAAACTTATTCTTTTTTATATTTTTTAAATTTTCATCATCGTAATTCAAAATTAGGTAATCCTTTTCTCCCATATTTTTGAAAATTTTCATTTTAGACTCCTTGTATTCTTCAAAGGAATTATGAGAATCAAGATGGTCTTCTGAAATATTTAAAATACAGGCTATATCAGGTTTGAATTTTTTAATAAATTGAAGTTGAAAACTTGAAACTTCAATAACAAAAATACCTTTTCTATAATAAAGGTCTGTAAGGGGTTTTCCTATATTTCCACCGATAAAAACTCTTTCACCTTTTAAATTTTCTTTCAGTATATTGTAGACGAGATGTGATGTTGTGGTTTTACCATTTGTTCCTGTTATCGCAATTATTTTTCCATTTATCAAATTAAATCCAAATTCTATTTCAGGAATTATAATTTTATTGTTTTTTATTAAATTTTTAAATCCCGGATGACTTAATGGTATTCCAGGTGACATAATTATTTTATCAAAAAGAGTTAAAAGATGTTCATTCTCAAACTTCTTATCTATTAAATAGGGTTTATCCCCCTTTTTTAGCATAAAGGAGAAGACAGATCTTCCGGAAGAACCGAATCCCCAAATTGCATTTTTCATCTGATTTTTAAAGTACTTACTGCTATAAGTGAAAAAATTAAAGATAATATCCAGAATCTCACAACAATTTTGGGTTCAGTTAGTCCTTTTTTTTCAAAATGGTGGTGAATAGGGGCAATTAGAAATACTCTTTTACCGAACCTTCTATAATAGAAAACCTGAACCATGACACTTAAGGTTTCTAAAACAAACATGAATCCAGCAATTGGCAGAAGGAGTTCATGTTTAATAAGAGCAGCCATTGATGCAATTCCTCCTCCAAGGGCATGGGAACCAGTGTCTCCCATGAAAATTTCAGCAGGATGAGAGTTGAACCATAAAAAACCAATTGTTGAGCCAAGGAGAGCCGAACCGAATACAGATATTTCCCAGGATTTTGGTATGAAAAGAACATTTAGATAATTTGCTAATTTGAAGTGTCCACCAACATAAGCAAGAACTATAAAAGCAAAAATCACAGGTGCTGAAACACCTGCTGCAAGACCATCAAGTCCATCAGTTAGATTTACTGAATTTATTGTTCCAAGATACATAAAAAATATTAAAAAGGGATAAAGAATATCAAGGGTAAGGAGTATATTTTTGAAGAAAAGCATTTGTGTTTTAAACCTGATATCAGGACTGTAAATAAAGAAATAAAAGGAAAGGAAAATTAAAGTTACAATAATTTGGAGTATAAATTTGGGAATCTGTTTGAGTCCTTTTCTGTTTTTTGTTTTTCTTATATCATCTATAAATCCTACGAGGGAAAAACTTAGGAATGGAAATAGGGCAGCATACATAAAGGGATTTTTAAGGTCTGCCCAGAGTAAAAGGGAAATTACCACAGTGATAACAATTATTACTCCCCCTGAAGTTGGTGTTCCCTCCTTTTTCCTGTGATGTTCAGGAACATCTTCCTTTATTTTTTCTATTAAGTTAAATTTTTTAGAAAATTTTAAATAGTAGGGTGTTAGAAGAATGGTGAGAAAAAAGGAAGTAACAGCAGCATAGGCTGCTCTGAATGTAACATATCCAAAAAGATTAAAGGGAGTCCATAAATTTTTAAGTGGATATAATAATTCAAGTAACATCTATCACACCCTCCAAAATTTTTTCCATTTCCATTTTTCTTGAACCCTTTATTACAATAAGGGCATTTCTATTTAGAATATCCCTTAACTTTTCTTTCATCTTGTTTTTGTCTGTAAAGTGGTATGAAAAAAGTCCGAATCTTTCACATTCCTCTGATGTAAATCTTGAATACTCTCCAAAGGTAAAAACTGCATTGTAATTTTTGGCTTTTAGGATTCTTGCTATTTCTCTGTGATAGAATTCTGAATACTCACCCAGTTCTAACATGTCTCCCATAAAGAGATATTTTTCCTTTTTGTTAAAAAAACTTCCGGTTTTTATTGTATCCTCCATTGAAAGTGGATTTGCATTATAGGAGTCAAGAATTACTGTTGCGTTCTTATAATTTATTAACTGCATTCTGAGTTCAGGAAATTGGAAATCATCAAATATATCTTCACTTATGTTGAGTTTAAGTAAAAATGCTGTTTTTAAAGCACAAAGTGCATTTTCCACCATACCAAAACTGGGAATCCCTATTCTGAAAGAGAAATCATTTTTATAAATAAAATTTTTCCCATCCCATCTTAAATTTTTTTCATTAATCTCATAGTACACTATATTTGCCTTTGTTTTTATAGTATTGAGATAAGGGGAATTTTTATTTATAACTAAAAAACCTTGGGGGGGCAATTTTACAAAAAGTTTTGCTTTTTCCTCTGCAACTTTTTCAATACTTTTGAGCCCTTCAAGATGACCTGGACCTATTTTTGTTAAAATTCCTATATCTGGTTTTATAATTTCGGAAAGTCCTTCCATTTCCCCTTCTCTATTTGTCCCTGCTTCCATTATTATATAATCAATTTCAAGAGGAGCATTCAGAAGGGTAAGAGAGACTCCAATGAAGTTGTTATAACTTTTTGGAGAAGGAAGATTTTTCTTGTTATTTTTATTCATAATATGAGATAACATGAATTTTAGAGTAGTTTTTCCAACAGTTCCTGTAATAGCAATAACCTTTCCCTTTAATTTCTTTCTTCTTTCTTTTGCGAGTTCAATTAAAAATTTAAATGTGTCTTCTACAAAAATTATTTTTTCATTTTTAAATTTATTTTCAAATTCCTTTGGTAAAACACAGATTTTAGCCCCTCTTTTTAATGCATCTTCTACAAAATAGGCACCATGAGTTTTTTCACCTTTCAAGGCAAAAAATATATCACCCTCCTTAATTTCCCTTGAATCAATTTTTACCCCTTTCAGTTCCTTTATAAATTTTTCAGTTGATTCTTTCATGATTTTTCTTTAACTATTTCCATAACAACTTCTTTATCCTTGAAAGGAATTTTTTCACCTTTTATTTCCATGTAGTCTTCATGACCTTTTCCAGCAATTAATACAATATCACCTTTTTCAGCCATTTCTATTCCTATTTTTATTGCCTTTCTTCTATCGGGTTCAATTTTTACTTTGTTAAGTTCACCTTCCGGAATTCCTGATTTAATATCCTCTATTATTTTAATTGGATCTTCAAATCTTGGATTATCATTTGTAAGAATCAGTATATCTGCATATTCTGAAGCGATTCTCCCCATCATGGGTCTTTTTTCTCTGTCCCTGTCGCCTCCCGCACCAAAGATAGCAATTATTTTTTTTGGATGTAAGCTCTTTAATGTTTCAAGAGAGGCGTTTAATGCATCGGGGGTATGGGCATAGTCTATGTAGATATGGAATCCTCTTGTAAAGATTTTTTCAAGTCTTCCTTCAATTCCACCAAATTCAGATAGTGGTTTTATAAAATCTTCCTCTTTAAAGGAAAGTTCTTTAAGCATTGCAAAGACAGCACATATGTTGTAGGCATTAAATTTACCTATAAGTTTTGTTTCAAAATCTATACTTTTACTCTTATATTCAATTTTAAGTCCCATACCTTGAGAGGAGATGTACTTGATAAAAACCCTGTAATCTAATTCTTCAAGATAAAATCCATAACTCTTTTTGTTTTTATTTTTTATTTCTTCAAAAATTCTTTTTCCATAAGGATTTTCAATATTAATAACAGAGGGAGAATTTTTCCTCAGGAGATCAAATGCTTTTTTCTTTGCCTTGTAATAATTTTCCATTGTTTTATGAAAATCAAGGTGATCTCTTGTTATTCCTGTGTATATAAGTCCTTGTAAAGGAATGTTATAAATTCTCTTTTGCTCAAGACCATGAGATGTAACTTCCATAAACAGGTACTCTATTTTTTGCTTTTCCATTTCATTAAAAATTCTGTAAAGGTAGGTTGCAGGGGGTGTGGTATATCCTTTAAAAATTATTTTATCACCTACCCTTGAACTTAATGTCCCTATTACTCCGTTTTTAATTCCCAGTTTATCAAAAATGAAAGAAAGGTAATTTGTTATTGTTGATTTTCCATTTGTTCCTGTAACTCCTATGATTTTGAACTTAGGTTTTGAGTAGAACCTTTTAAGTATTTTGTGCATTGTTTCATAAATATCATCTGTGATAAACTGTGGTATTTCAATGTTATTTATTTTTTCATCTGTTAAAATACAAATTGCTCCTCTTTCTATTGCTTCCTTTATAAAATTCTTTCCGCTTGTTTTTGTTCCCTTTAAAGTAATAAATACATAATTTTTTTCTATTTCTTTTGAATTTTCTGCGATACCTTTAACTTCGTAATTTTTAAAATTTATAAACTCACCCTTTAAGTTTTTGAATAAATCTCTAAGGTTCATGAAAGGTAAGGGTATTCATAAAGAGAATATTTTCTGTAATTTTTTTAAACATTTCCGGAATAATTTCAGATGAAAACCTCGCATTTTTGGGTTCATCAAGTCCAAGGTATATGAGGTATTCTGGGTTTTCTTCGGGGAAAAAACCGAGGAAGCTCATTACAGAAAGTTCATTGGAGTATTTCCCATTAATTACTTTCTGGGCTGTTCCTGTTTTGCCACATATATTTAATCCTTCTATTTTTGCCTTTTTGCCGCTTCCCTCTTCAACAACTTTTCTTAAAAAACTTTTTATTATCAAACATTCTCTTTTATCAAAAATTTTTCTTGCTATGATTTTACTTTTAAATTCTTTGAAGTTTTTATCATTTTTGATTCCCATTACAAGCACAGGGTGAAGTAAATACCCGTCATTTGCAATTGCAGAATAAAAAAGGGCGATCTGAAGGGGACTTGTAAGTAGCCCCTGTCCAAAGGAAAAGGTAAGCAAATCAACCTTTGTCAGCTTTTTCTTTTTTTCAATCAACCCGCTACTTTCTCCCGGGAATAAGATACCTGTGGGGCTCCCAAATCCGCATTTATATGCAAAATTTATAAGTTCTTCCATTTTTAATCTTTCAGCGAGCCGAGAAATTCCTATGTTTGAAGAATGAACAATTATTTCTTCAAGGGTGTAATAATTTTTTTCCTTCTTTTCAATTTCAGGATCATTAATAATAACATCTTTTATTATTATTGGTTTTGAAACATCAAATAATTCATTTAGTTTTACTTTTGAATTTTTTATTGCATATATAGCTGTGAGAGGTTTAAAAACAGAACCCGGTTCAAAGAGATATTGAACATTATTATTTCTGAAATTTTCCTTATCATATTTATAATAATTTTCAGGGTCAAAAAAGGGATAGGTAGATAGAGCGAGGATTTCACCATTTAAAGGATTCATAACAAGAGCCCATCCCTTTTTAGCATTGTACTTTTCAGCATATTCTTTTAAAATTTGGGAGGTTATTTTTTGTATCCTTATATCAATTGTCAGAATAATATCCTTACCATTTTCAGGAAGAATTATTTTACTTTCGGGTAGTTTATTGTATTTACCATCTGCTGTTCTAAAAAGTTCTATCATTCCATCTTTCCCTTTGAGTATGTTGTCAAATTCAAATTCAAGACCTTCCAATCCTCTGTTTTCTGGATTAACAAAGCCTGTAAGGTTGGAAGTAATCCATCCGAAGGGGTATTTTCTTATCCATTCATCCTCTTTCAGAATTGAAAGAGCAAGGGGAATAAGGTTTCTATCGTAGATTTCTCCTCTTTTTGCTTTAATTTTTTTTATTCTTATAAATTCTTTTTCTCCTTCTTCTTCGTAAATTTTTCCCTGAGGTAAGATTTGAAGGTTTATAGCTTTATAAAAAATTAAGAAAAAGGAAATAAGGATTATGTTTTTTAAAATTTTTATTCTTAAAATTTCTTTGTTTTTATTTTTCAACATAGTATTTTTCCTTTTCCGAATCAAGGAATAAAAATCTTAAGAATTCCATCTTTTTATTCATTGCTCTATATTCCAGTTCAAGGAGTTCTTTTTCCTTTTTATATACTTCCTTTGATTTTTCTATTACTTTACCTCTTAAAAAGAGTAAGAGGAAAAGGTAAACAAAAATTATTAAGATTAATGTTCCTCTTTTAATCCTTTTTTTCATATTCTTTCACCTGCCCTCAGTTTACAGGAATTGCAGTTTGGCTTTTCTTCTATTTCTTTTTCCGAGGGTTTAAGTGGTTTTTTGGTTATTAATTTGAAGTAAGAATTTTTTAAAAAGTTTTTAATTATCCTATCTTCAAGGGAGTGGTATGAGAGAAATACAGCAACTCCACCTGATTCCATTATTTGGGGCAAAAAGGAAAGAGTTTTTTTTATGTTTTCAATTTCCTGATTTATCCATATTCTGAAAGCCTGGTATACTTTCTGTAATATTTTTTCTCTGCTGCCTTTTATTTTTTTTAAAATTATTTCGTTAAATTCCTCAGTGTATTTTATTTCTTTTTCTTTTATTCCTTTATAGATGTTAATAGAAATTTTTTTATAATTTTTTAAATCACCGTATTCTTTAAGGATAAACTCAATTTCTTCAAGTCTAATTTTTTTTAATTTTTTATACAGTTCTTCATTTTCATATGGATTATATCTCATATCAAGGATTTCTTTTCT
>CBFGJR010000257.1:0-6954 GCA_965649145.1 Caldifarciminota bacterium
TGTGCTTGAATTTATCAGGCTTTCCAGTTATGGAAAAAAATCAAAAATAAAGGAGGAGGATGTCAGAATAATGTGGGATCTCCCCCTTGATATAGAGGGCAAGGATGTTATACTTATTGAGGATATTGTAGATACAGGTCATACCCTCAGATTTTTAAAAAATAATATTTTGAAAAGAAAACCAAGGTCATTGAAAACTGTTGTATTTCTTGATAAGTATGAAAGGAGAGAAGTTGATGTAGATGTTGATATTATTGGTTTTAAAGTTCCTAATAAATTTCTTGTGGGATATGGTCTTGATTATAACGAAAAATTCAGGTATTTTAAAGATGTGTATGGACTTACTGAGGAAGAAATTGAGAGGTACGGAAAATGAATGATAAAGATAAAAGGGAAAGAGTTTTAAATTTAACACCGATTATTGTATGGATAGGTATATTTGTTTTTGTTGCATTATTTTTGGCTTATTTTACTGAGAAAAATTTGAAGGTTTTAAATATCACCTATTCTGAATTTTTCCAGGAGGTTGAGAAAGGTAATGTTAAAAGAGTTATTGTATCAGAGAGGGAGATTCAGGGTTATTTTAAAAATCCAAAACAGGTCAGGGGTTTAAATTTTACAGAGTTTAAACTTTCTCTTCCAATGGAAAAGCCTGATATTCTCGATTTTCTCATTAAAAAGAAGGTGGATGTGGAAACAAGGGTTAAAAGTCCCTTCATTGATTTCCTTTTAGGTTATCTCCCTTGGGCTCTAATTTTTATAGGTATATGGTTTTTATTTTTCAGACAGATTCAGGCAGGAAATTCAAAAGCCTTTTCCTTTATAAAGGTAAAGGCAAAATTGATAACAGATAAAAAACCAGATGTAACCTTTAATGATGTAGCAGGCTGTGATGAAGCAAAGGAGGAGTTAAAGGAGGTTGTTGAATTTTTAAAAAATCCCCAGAAGTTCCAGAAATTGGGAGCAAAGATTCCAAAGGGGGTTTTGCTTGTGGGACCACCCGGTACCGGAAAGACACTTCTTGCAAGGGCTGTTGCGGGAGAGGCTGGTGTTCCCTTTCTTTCAATATCAGGTTCTGATTTTGTTGAATTATTTGTTGGGGTTGGTGCTGCAAGAGTAAGGGATTTGTTTGAACAGGCAAGGAAAAATGCTCCCTGTATTATATTTGTAGATGAAATTGATGCAGTTGGGAGATTAAGGGGAGCAGGTTTAGGAGGAGGACATGATGAAAGGGAGCAGACTTTAAACCAGATTCTTGTAGAAATGGATGGATTTGACCCAAGGGAGGGAATTATTGTAATGGCTGCCACAAATAGACCCGATATTCTTGACCCTGCCCTTTTGAGACCCGGAAGGTTTGACAGGAGAATAGCATTGCCGATACCCGATGTAAAGGGAAGGGAAGAAATAATAAAAATACATGCTAAAAATAAACCTCTTGGAGATGATATTGATTTTTCAATTATTGCAAAGGGGACACCTGGTTTTTCTGGTGCAGATCTTGCAAATCTTGTTAATGAGGCTGCACTTTTAGCAGCAAGGAAGGGAAAGGAAAAGATAACTATGGAAGATTTTGAGGAAGCAAAGGATAAAATTTTAATGGGTGTTGCAAGGAAAAGTATGGTTCTTTCAGAGAGGGAAAGAGAGCAGGTTGCATATCATGAGTCAGGACACGCAATATTATCGGTTCTTTTACCCAATGCAGACCCCATTCATAAGGTTACAATCATACCAAGGGGTCAGGCTCTTGGAGTTACACAGCAACTTCCAAAGGATGATAGACATATCTATCCAAGGGAATATCTTCTTGATCAATTAACAGTTTTAATGGGTGGAAGAGTGGCTGAAAAAATTGTCTTTAAAACCCTTTCAACAGGAGCAGCAAACGACATAGAAATGGCAACCCAGATAGCAAGGAAAATGGTTGGAGAGTGGGGTATGAGTGAAAAAATTGGACCTGTTTCTTTTGCCAAACAGGAGGAGGAAATATTTTTGGGAAGGGAGCTGGGACTTAAAAGGGGTATAAGTGAGAAGATAAGTGAAATGATTGATGAGGAAGTTAAAAGAATCGTTGAAGAGGCTGAAAAAAGAGCGGAAGAGATTTTAAGAGATAAAGTAAAAGCTCTTCACAAACTTGCGGAAGTTCTACTTGAGAAAGAAGTTCTTGATTCTGAAGAAGTTAAAAAAATTGTTAATGAGAATTAAAAAGGAAATGTACTTTTAATATTTCTTAAAATTCCTTTTATTTTTGCTCTTTTTAAAGGACTGTTTTTTAAATATTTTTCTGGATCCTTTTCAAAATCTTCTGGGTCAAATTTTATTGTATAGGGATGTAAGGGGAAATCGTAAGGTTCTATGGGGTTTCTGTTCCAGGGACAAACCTCCTGACATATATCACATCCAAAAATATAAGAGTTCATCTTAATTCTTATATTTTCAGGAATTTCACCCTTATTCTCAATTGTGTGATATGAAATACATCTATTTGCATCAATAACAAAGGGTTTAACAATTGCACCTGTTGGGCATGCTTCAATGCAACGCATGCATTTTCCACAGAAATTTTTATCAATACTTTTATCAGGTAATATTTCTTTATTTATCAAAACAGTACCTAAAAGTAAGTAAGAGCCTTTTTTAAAGGAGATAAGCATTGTATTTTTACCTATGAACCCAATTCCTGCTTTTCTTGCAAACATCCTTTCAAGGATAGGTCCGGTATCCACATATATCTTGTATTCAATATCTTCAAATTTTTCCTTAACTTTTTCCATAATCCTTTTTAATTTTTTATAGAGAAATTTATGATAATCCACATGGAGGGCGTATCCAGCGATTTTATATTTTTCAAAAAAAATTTTTTTATAGGGAAGGGCAACTGAAAGAACACTTTTAACACTTTTAAAAACCCTTTCAAGGGAAATTCTTTTTTCAAAACTATTTTCAAGCCATTTCATATCAGCGTGATATTTATTTTTAATCCATTCCTTGAGGGAAAAAATATCCCTTTCTTCTACCTTAGGGTCAGCAAATCCAGAGATAAATATATTTTCTTCCTTTAACTTTTCCTTTATGAATTCCTTTAAGTCTTTCATATAAAATATAGGATGCAGATTATCGGTCATCAAAATCAAATTAATTATTTTGAAAAAATATTAAAGGAGAATAGATTTTTAAGTGCATATATTCTTTCAGGACCCGAAGGAGTAGGTAAATTAGAAACTTTAAAGTTTATACTTATGAAATATGTATGTGAAAAAAGAACAGCTTGTTTAAACTGTGTTATGTGTAAAAGATTTAAAAGTCTTTCTATACCTGATATAAATTTTATTTTACCTGATAAAATAAGTGAAGAAATCCTTAAGCTCTACGAAAAGGGGGAATGGAGTTTTGAAAATTTAAGAACAGATTATTTTTCAAGGGAACTTACCATAGGAATAGATACAATAAGGGAGATAGGAGAAAAAATAAAGTCAAGACCGATTGAATTAAAAAGAAAATTTTATATTTTTCTTGATGCTGATTTGATGAGAAAGGAGGCCCAGAATGCACTTTTGAAAATTTTAGAGGAGCCACCTGAATTTGTTACTTTTTTTCTTATAACTCCCTATCCTCTTTCCCTTCAGGCAACAGTAAGGTCAAGATGTATTCATATACCCTTTTTTAATCTTGAATTTAAGTATTTTAAAGAATATTTTAAGGGAATAAAATCTCTCTATTTTCTTTATAGAATTTCCTCTGGTTCAATTGGTGTAGCAAAAAGGATAATTAAGGAAAAAGCCCTCGAAGAATACGGGAATTTTTTAAAGGAAATAATGAGAAGTGAAGAGGAGCCTTTTTTTACTTTTAAAAAGGAAAGTAAGGAATATTTAAGGGATAAAATTTTTCTATTCGGTTTTTTTATAAGGGAGATAACAGAGTTAAAACTGGGTAAAAGGGAAATTTTTAAAGACCACCCTTATATTTTAGAAATTGAATTTTTAAATAAAAGAATAGACCCTTATACCCTTGATTTATTATATGATAAATATTATAAAATCCTTGAAGGTTATAAAAGGAACATACCCCATTACCTTTTAAGTTATCTTCTTGATTCTATAAGATTCGGGCTCCCATAATATATTATGGAAATAAGAAATATTCTATGGTTAACTGATTTTAACCCTCTTTCAAATTATGTATTTGAATGGGCAAAATTTTTTTCTTTTAATTTTAAGGCTAAACTTTATGCAGTGCATGTTATTTCTGAAAAGGAAATTTCTATTCCAGAAAAGAAAGAAGAATTTGTTAATATGTTTAATTTAATTGAAGGAGAAGAAAGAAAAAAGGCTGAAAGGGATTTTGAAAGTAAGAAAAGTGAAATAGGTAAAAGAACCCAATTTGAAACTTACCTTTTAAAGGGGTCAATAGTTGAGAAGATAATAGAATTTATAAATGAAAAGGATATTGACCTTTTAATAATGGGGGCATCAAATAAAAGAGAAAAACTTAAGATAGGTACAACTGCTTACAGAATTTTAACCAATGTGAGGATTCCAGTTTTAATTATAAAAGAAAGAAGAAGTGTTAAAATTAATAAGATACTTGTTCCTATTGATTTTTCAAAACTTTCTTTCAAGGCACTTGAGTATGCTATTTATATTGCAGAAACCTTCGGTTCTGAAATTCACCTTCTCCATGTTATTGAGATTCTTGAGTCAATTGGATTAAAGGAAGTAGAGGAAAGATTGATAGAGGAAACAAAGGAAATATTAAATAGGGTAAGTGAAAAGTTTAAAGGCAAATACAGAATTTTTGTAAATGCGATAAAGAGGGATTCAGCAGAGATAGGTATAATAGAGTTTGCAGAGGAAAAGGGAATAGACCTTATATGTATGGCGACAAGGGGAAGGAAAGGTATCTCTCATTTTTTCCTTGGTTCAAAGGCTGATAAGGTTTTGAAACTCTCAGAAATTCCTACTTTAGCCTTTAATCCTTTTGTTTGAAAGAATAATATATTTTTCTTTTATTTTTTAATTCCTATATAATTTAAACTGGGAGATGGAGGGGTGGCCGAGTGGCTTAAGGCGGCGGCTTGCTAAGCCGTTTCTCCGAGAATATCGGGGACGCGGGTTCAAATCCCGCCCCCTCCGCTTTTTAATAATAAATAAGGAGGAGTTATGCCAACAAAAGAAGAAATCTTAGAAAGAATGAAAAATGTTTATGATCCTGAAATTCCTGTTAATGTTGTTGACCTTGGACTTGTTTATAACATTGATATTAATAGTGAGGGCGAAATTAATATTTTAATGACTTTAACAGCACCAGGTTGCCCGATTTACCCCTATATAGCAGAACAGGTTAGAAGGGAGGTGAGTCAGATTGAGGGTGTTAAAGAAGTAAATGTAGAATTTACCTTTGACCCCCCCTGGTCACCAGAAAAAATGACAGAGGAAGGAAAGGAGGCTTTGAGGTCAATGGGGTTCAATATTTAAATTTAACTAAAATTCTTTAAAATTTTTTGATGAATTTAACTTTCTCAAAAGTTGAAAAGGATATTCTTCTATCCCTTATTCCACCCTTTATTTACTCCATAGGTCTTCTCCTTATGATTATGCTCCTTGATAAAATTTTTGATCTTTCCGATTTGATTTTTAAGAAAAAAATCCCTCCTTCTATGGTTTTTAACATCCTTTTACTTTCACTTCCCTATATGCTTGCCCTTATTATTCCGATGAGTATTCTTGTTTCTGTTTTGTATGTGTTTGGAAATATGAACCAGGAAAGGGAACTCCTTTTGCTTTCAACGAGTGGAATCTCCCTTTTGAGAGTTTTAAGGATACCTTTATTTTTCTCTATATTTATCTTTTTCTTTTTAATATATTTCAATGGTTTTTTTGTTCCTGAAGTTAACCATATTTTAAAAAAGAAAATTTATTATATGTATAGATATAAACCTTCCCTTGTTATTAAAGAGAAAGTTTTTAATGATATAGGGGGTATGAGCATTTATGTTGAAGAAAAGGATGAAAAAAGGAATGTTCTTAAAAATTTAAAAATATTCCAGAAGAATAAAGATTACTCACAGATAATTGATGCAAAGGAGGGTTTTATTAAAAAGGGTAAAGAGGGAGGTTATCTTTTAGTTTTAAAGGACGGAACTATTCAGGAAAAAAAAAGAAATGAAGTAAAGGTAAGAAAATTAGAATTTAAAGAGCACAGGATTCATATACCTGAAAAAAAGGAAAGTGAGTCAGAGATTCTTTCAAAAAGTGACAGGGAATTAACCTTGAAGGAGCTTTTTAATTCAATAAAAGATATAAAGAAAAAATTTAGTAAAAATAAAGAGGAAAATAAATTTATTTTTTTACAGATTCAGAGGTACTGGGTTGAAATTCATAAAAAGTTTTCCATACCCTTTGCCGCAATTGTTTTTGTGATTATCGGTATACCTCTTGCTAAAATCTTTGGAAAATCAGGATGGGGTTCAGCCTTTGGAATTTCAATAGTTATCTTTACAGTTCACTACATTCTACTTGTTGGTGGAGAGGAAATGGCGGATAGGGGAATAATATCTTCCTTTATTGCTATGTGGACAGGTGATATTTTGACACTTTTAACAGGTATTTATCTTCTTTATAAAACAAGATAAAAAATCGTAAAAGGGTTTTTCTATATTCATTTCTATTTCAGGGTATATAAAGAAATCTTCTTTTACATTCATTCTTATTAAGTCCTTTTCAGTTGCTATAACATAATCACATTTTAGTTTTTCCTTAATTTTTAAAATTTTTTCCATATCTTTTTCATTAAAAAAATGATGGTCAAGAAATTTTAGGTGTTCCCTTAAAATAAAATTTTTTTCAACAAATTTTTTTAAAGAAAAGGGGTTTGCAATACCTGTTACAAGCAAAATAAAATCCCTTTTTGAGGGAAAGACATATTCACCAAAGGAGTTTTTAAATCCCTTAAATT
>CBFGJR010000258.1:0-702 GCA_965649145.1 Caldifarciminota bacterium
AACTTTTAATGAAATTGCTGAATGGTGTTCAACAATACCCCACGAAGTTTTTGTAAAAATTGTAAGTTCATTGCCAAAAGTTTATGTATAAAGGTTCAATTCCTAAAATTTTTTTAATTATATGAAAAAATTTTTAACACCTTTATTTATCCTTTTCCTCTTTCAAGGGGAAAGAGTTCATACCGTGAAAAAAGGAGATACCCTGTGGGATATAGCCTCCTATTATTATGGAAATCCTTTCTTCTGGGTTGCTATATGGAAAGTAAACATTGATAAAATTAAAGATCCCCACTGGATATACCCTGGACAGGAGTTTTATGTTCCTGAGATTCCGCCCACTGAGGGTGTTCTTTTCCCTGTTTATGAAGCAAAAGAAATAGAGAAAAAACTGGTTCCTCCAGAGGAAGTTGTTGAAATTAAGGTTGTTGCTCCACCTGTTCCTGCTGTTGCCCGGGATCTTATTCTATCCTCTGGTATAATTGCTCCAAAACCTTCAATTACTTACCTTGGAATGATAATAGGTTCTGAGGATAAAAAGGACAGGTTCTTTTACTGGGACAAAATTTACATAAATAAAGGGAATCTCGATGGAATAAAGGGTGATGATAGATTTTTAGTTTTTAAATTTGGAAAAGAAATAAAATCAAGGGAAAAAGGTTCCCTGGGTGTTTTAATAGAACCCCTTGCTATAATTAAAGTTTT
>CBFGJR010000258.1:712-6950 GCA_965649145.1 Caldifarciminota bacterium
ATAATTCTTCCCTTGTTTTACTTGAAAAAACTTATGAGATTATTAATTCAAAAGATGATAATTATTTTAAAGAGATAGAATTTCCTGAGATGCCCTATGATGTTAAAATCTTTCCTGTTACTGATAGGAAAATAGAGGCAGAGATAGTTCATATTAAAGAAGAGGCAGGGAAAGAAATTGAACCCTTTGATATAGTTTTCATTGATGCTGGAAAAGGTGATGGTGTTAAAATCGGTGACCTTTTTGAAATTTATAGAGAAGGCGAAATTGTAAGGGATAAACAAACAGGAAAAATTATAAAATTACCCTATATTTTTATGGGAACACTTCAGGTCTTGAATGTATCTGAACTTTCTTCTACCTGTTATGTAAGGGCAGTTGCAAAAGGTGGAATAAAAATTTATGATAAGGTAAGACTTGTCGGGGAGGTGAAAAAAGAGTAAAATTGAATGGATGCTTACATTGTTTTTGCACCTGGAACTAACTGTGATGAGGAGACTTTATACTCATTAAAAAAACTGGGTTTTAACACTGATTTACTTCACCTTAAAAAATGGGTCAGCAATCCTTCTATAATTTTAAAGTCAAAACTTATAGTTTTCCCTGGTGGTTTTTCTTTCGGGGATTATATTAAAGCAGGAAAGGTTTTAGCCTTTTATATCAGGGAAAAATTATGGGACTCTCTTTATGAGTTCTATAAAAATGGAGGTTATATAATTGGAATATGTAATGGTTTTCAGGTTCTTTTGAGAGCAGGTATTTTGCCTTTTTTTGATGGAAAAGTTCATGCTTATCTTTTAAGAAATGAAAGGGGAGAATTTGAAGACAGGTGGATTTTTTTAAAAGGTGAAGGTAATAGTATATTTGTGAAGGGTCTTGAAACTCCCCACCCTTTTCCAATCGCCCATGGTGAGGGCAGATTTTTTGCAGAAAAAAAAAATAATTGACTTTCTTGAAAGAAATAATTTAGTTGCTTTCAGGTATGTTGATGAGAATGGAAATCCTGCAAGAGATTATCCCTTTAATCCCAATGGTTCAATCAATTCTATTGCAGGTATAATAGACCCAGAAGGAAGAATTCTTGGGATGATGCCTCATCCAGAAAGGGCTTTTGAAAAATTCCAGATACCCTCAATCTTTGAAGTAAAAAAGGAATCCGGTTTTTTACTGTTTAAAAATGTAAAAGATGAAATTTTTAAAAAAGCTATTGGAAGGGCTTAAAAAAAGTTTTGTTGTAAGAATTTCTTTAATTTTTTTAATTGAGTTTGTTTCAGCTGTTATTTCAGTATTTTCAATTATTCAAGGGCATTATTATATTTTTTTCATATCATTTTCCTTTTATTTAATTTTCGGCTATTTTATTTATGAAGAAATAAAAAGATTTTCACTTTTTTTAAACTGGATTTTAAAATGTGATTATGAAGAAAAAATCTCTGATGTAATTTTGAAAAAAAATGATGATCTTAAGGAATTTATACTTAAATTCAAAGAAAGATTGTCTGGGGAAAGTAGATTATTGAGGGAAAAAGAAATTCTTGAAGAATACAGAGCTTCTTTTTTATCACGAATTTCACATGAACTTCTTTCACCTCTTTCTGTTATTAAAGGTTATATAAATTTATTATCAAAAAAGGAGGATGATTTAAAAAAACTTGATTACATTGAAAAAATAATAAGAAGTGTAAGCCGTCTTGAAATAATGATAAATAATTTTGTTGTCAGTACAAGAGAGGGTTTATATCCAGCAGTTTATGAATTTAAAATTTTTGACCTTACTGAACTATTATTTGAAATTTATGAAGAAAACTTACCTCTTGCCCAGGAAAGAAATATAAATTTTGTTTTAAAAATGCCCCCTTTTCCTAATATTGTTATCGGTGACCCCGGGGCTTTAAAATCAGGAATTACAAATATTCTGAATAATGCACTAAAATTTACAACACCAGGTGGAGAAGTTATAATTGAGGCAGAAAGAGAGAATAACAAAATGAAGGTATCAATAATTGATACAGGTCCCGGAATAAGTAAGGAAGAACTCCCTTATATTTTCAAACCTTACTTCCAGGGAAAAGAAGCAAGAACAAAAAAGCTTGGGATGGGTTTAGGATTGTCCATAGCCAAGGAAATAATAGAAGCACATGGTTCAGAAATTTATGTTGAATCTGAACCAGGGAAAGGTTCAAAATTCTATTTTTATTTACAGATTAAGTTATAGCCTTGATAATAGTCAGAGTTCCAAACTGGATAGGGGATGCGGTAATTTCAAGGGGATTTTTGAAAGCACTGAGAGGGAAATTTAATGGAGAAATTTCTATTATCGGGAAGGAATTTTTAAGGGAAATTTTCTATGATTTTGAATTTAAAGGGTTTAAGACATATAGAGAATATTTTGAAATTTTAAAATCTTTAAAAGAAAAAGGTCACAGGGAAATTTATATATTACCCTTTTCTTTTTCCTCTGCTTTTTTTCCTTTTCTTGCAGGAATAAAAATAAGAAGAGGTTTTGAAGGTGATAGAAGGGGATTCCTTTTGACCCATAGGCTTCCCTCCTTTTATATTAAAAGAGAGCATCTTTTAAAAAGTTTTTTAAGATTGATCAATATGGAGGATAATTATACTTTATATTATCCTGAGTTAAAGAGATTTTCAGAGAGAGAAAGGAAGAATTCTATAGTAATTGCACCGCATTCTTCCTATGGAAGGGCAAAGGAGTGGCTTTTTTTTAAAGAACTTTCTGTATATTTACTTAAAGAAAAGTACAGGGTAATTGTTATAGGAAAGAAAAAGATTGGTGAGTTTCCTGATAGAGTTGTTGATCTTAGAGGGAAAACAGATTTAAAAGATGTTTTAAAAATTATTTCAGAAGTTGAATATGTATTCAGTAATGATTCAGGTATTGCCCATATAGCAGGAGGTATGGGTAAAAAGGTTTTTGTATTTTTTGGTTCAACATATCCTTTATGGACAAAACCTCTTGGGAGTAATGTTTATATTTTTTATAAAAATATATTCTGTTCCCCATGTTTTGAGAGAACTTGTAGATATAGTACCTATGAATGTATGAAAAAAATTACTATTTATGAGGTTGAAAATTTTTTTTCTGTTGTGAGATAAAATGAAGAGGTTTATAAGAATTGAATCCTCTGCTGGTGGAGGTAAAACAAGTGAAATTGTTAAAAGATTCACAGAACTTATAAAAAATAAAGTAAGGTTTGATAGAATTCTTGCTATAACTTTTACAAATAAGGCAAGTGGAGAAATGAAGAGAAGAATTTTGAAAAACTTAAAGGAACTTGCTTTTAAAGACAGATTTATTTTTGAAGTTGTGGATGGGAAAGAGGGGATAATTGATAATTTTTCTGATTTTTCAGTTAAGACAATAGATGCTTTTTTATTCTCCCTTTTAAAAAGTTCTGCTCTTGATCTTGGTGTACCCCCTGACCCTGAAATTGAAGAAAATGAAAGAGAAAAAATAAAAGAGGTAATAGATGTAGTTTTAGTTCGTGGAGAAAATGATAATAATTTAAAAGTCCCTATCAAGCAATTTTTAAATTTCCTTTCAGAAAATTCCCTTTCTTTGGACCCCTATAGGAACTTTGTCGATTATTTTTTTTCTTTCTTTGAAAAGGCGAAAATACTCGGTGAAAATTATGAGTTAATAGCAGGTGAGTTAAAAGATTTCTTTTTTTTAGTTAAATCAATTTTTGAAGAGAGAAAAGAAAAAGAGGGTTTTATTTTAATTTCAGACATTTCACCCTTGGTTTTTAGTTATATTAGGAAGTCTAATGTTCCATATCTATTTTTTAAATTGGGAGAAAAATTTTATCACTTTTTGATAGATGAGTTTCAGGATACAAGTTTAATACAATGGGAATGTTTAAAATACCTCATTGAAAATGCTCTTTCAGGAGAAGATCCGGAGGGAAATAAAGGAAGTTTTTTTTATGTTGGGGATCCCAAACAATCTATTTACAGATGGAGGGGTACAAGATGGGAACTTTTTGAGAGAGTTATTGAAGATTTTAATGGGAAAATTGATAAGGACGATTTTAAATGTGAATATATAGATGTAAATAAAAGGAGTGCAAAGGAAATTGTAAAATTTGTCAATGATCTTTTTAATGTTAGAAATTTAGAAAAATATTTTTATGAAATTGATGAGGGAAATAAAAAGGGTTATTTAGATAATTTTTCCGAAGTTGAAAAGATTTACGGGAGGGTTAATCAAAGGTATGATGAAAGCAATAAATTTGAGGGATATATAGAATTTAAATTAATAGAAGGTGCAAAAAGTAGTTCTGAAGAGGCGATTTTTTTATATTTAAAAGAAGTTCTTGATGATATATTAAGGAGAGGGGGAAATTTGGGTGATATTGCTATTCTTGAGCGAATTAACACAGATTGTGAAAAGGTTGCTAATTTTTTATTGAGTAATGGTTACCCGGTTTGTACATCCTATGATGTGAGTTTAGAAAATTTACCGCTTATAAGAACAATAATATACTTTTTTAAAGTTTTGATAAATGAAAAAAATACACATAATCTTTTAAATTTAGTTCAGACTGAATTTTTCTCTAAAATTTTTGAAGTGGAAGAGGAGAAAATTAAGGCTTTTCTTTTAAGTGATAAGAAAGATTTAGAAGTGCTTTTTAATTTATCCTCTAATTTTAAAGAAAAATATAGATACTTTAAAGAACTTTCTAAGAATTATTCTCCCTATTATCTTTTGCTTGAATGTGATTATATTTTTAAAATTCATGAAAGGTTTAAAACTGAGTATTTAAATTTTTTGTCTCTTTTAAAAGGAATTTCAGAGGAGACAGAAAATATGTCGCTTTATGAGTTTGTGGAAAAGTTTGAGAAATCGCCCTATTTATTTTCTTCATCATCTAAGGATGCGATAAATGTTTTAACAATTCACAAGGCAAAGGGCCTTGAATTCGATGTTGTTATCTCTCTTTTTTCTTCATATACAAAATTTGAAATTAAAGACAAGTTTCTAATTGAAGGTCAAACTCTTGAAAATTCCAAAATTTATCTTAAAAAAAGTTTGGAAAATTTAAAAGATAGGGAAGTTAGACTTTATAATGAAGTTGTAAATGTAATCCAGGAATTAAACACTCTATATGTATGTCTCACGAGAGCAAAAAGGGAAATTTATTTTGTTATTGGAAAAGATAGAAGGGAGCTTCGTAAAACTTATAGTTATTTCCTTTCAAAATTTTTGAATGAAAGGTTTGGGAAAAAGGAATTTTACACCATAGGTAAAAAAGAAAGGTTTGAAAGTAAATCTTCTGAAGAGAAAAAACTTAAGTTTGAAAGAGAAAATCCTTTTTCCATAGAAAAATTAAAAGAAAGATTGTTTGTAAAAAGTATTTTTGAGAGTGAGATTTTAAGTCATGCTGGGGAACCTTTAAGAGGTGAATGGATACATCTTGTTCTTTCCAATATTAAAAATTTGGATGATTTAAATTTTGAAAAGGAAATTGAAAATTCTTATTTAAAAGCAAAAGCAATGTGGAAAAGATATAGATTTTTTGATGAGAATTCATTGGAGAGAGTTGATTATTTTAAGGCAAAGATTAAAAAGGAATTCCTAAGGGAGTTATTTTTTACTGATAGGAAAATAAAGACAGAATTTGAAGTGGTAAATGGAAAAGGTGAGGTTTTTCGTATTGATAGAATAATATTTGATGATAATTTAAAAATAATAGAGTTTAAAACAGGAGAAAAACACAAGGAACATTTTGATCAGGTAAGAAAATATTTAGAAATAGCAGAGGAAATCTATAAAAAGAGTGCAAGGGGTTATCTTGTGTATATTGATATGGAGGAGGTTCATGAAGTTTGAGGTAGAAGTTCTCATATATAAAACACCCCAAAATATTCTTGAGAGAATATGTGATGAAATTGTAAAGGAGGGTTTTGATTTTTCTGATATTGCAGTTATTTTTCCAAATAAAAGACCATCTGTTTATTTAAAGAAAATTTTATATGAGAGAATAAAAAAGTCTTTTGTAGTTCCTTCAATTTTTTCCTTTCAGGAATTTGCATATGAGATTTTGGGAACTAAAGAAAATTTTGAATTTATTAATATTCTTGATGCAATTTATCTTTTAAAGAGGATTTTAGATAAAAGAGACAAAAGTATTTTTGGAGAAAAATTTTCTGATTTTTTCCCCTGGGGTTTTAAAATATTAAAGGCGATAGATGAACTTGAGATGAATGAAGTTGATTT
>CBFGJR010000259.1:0-6948 GCA_965649145.1 Caldifarciminota bacterium
CCTTAAACCCCACCAGAAAATTGAACTTTCATCTCTATCTGTTTCTATCATTGAATATTTATCATATCTTTTTATAGTATTTTTGAATTCTATTTTTATAGTAGTGGGCGAAAAAGAAAAGGAAGCGGCATTAGGAAAAAAACCTTTTTTTATGTAATACTGTGGTGTCTCCTGATAGAAAGAAATAAATTCTCCGTCATTAAAAAGTACATAGATTTCCCCTGTAAATGGGTCAGGAAACACAAAACGAGGGTTTTTTTCAAGAATTATTCCCTTTTTGAACTTAAAACTATGTTTATCAAAAATTCCTATCCCCTCTTTTGAAGTTACATATATGAACCTGTCGTCACTGGAAACAAAGGTAGAATTTAAAGTGGAGGGAATTTCATTTATTTTATAAATATAAAAAAGGTAAAATAATAGAGTTATCAAATAAGCGGCAAAATTTTTCTTGTTAAACCAATTCTTTCTTCCTTAAATTTGAAATTAAAAGCAGAGGGAATCTCCTCCAGTATGTCGCTTGCTAATAAAGAATAAATATCCTTTTTTGAGGCAGCAATATCACCTGCAAGAGAATGTAAAAATACACCTAATCTTGCGGCTCTTTCTGGTGGCAAACCCTGTGCCCATAATCCGGCTATTAATCCTGTTAAAACATCACCTGAACCACCTGTTGCCATTCCAGGATTTCCAAGAGGACATATAAATGTTCCATAGGTAGAAGAAATAATTGTTGGAGCACCTTTTAATACAGTAACTATATCATAAAGAATTGAAACATTCTCAGATAGCTCAACCCTTTTTTTATCCACCTCTTCTGGACTTTTATCTCCGAGAAATAAACTCATTTCACCAGGGTGAGGAGTTATAATTGTTGCTTCTTTTCTCTCCTTTAAAATCTCTTTATTATCTTTCAGTAAAACAATACCATCTGCATCAATTAAAACTTTTTTATCCTTTATTTTATCAAGAAATTCAATAACAAAATTTTTTGTATCCTCACTTCTTAAAATTCCAGGACCAAATGCAATCACATCAATTTTTTCAAGATAATCAAGGAGTGGAGTCAAAGACTTTGAAAAAAGTCTTCCTCCCTTTGAGGGTAAAGGAATCTTAACTGCTTCAATCAAACTTGACTCAATAGAAGGATATATATCTTCAGGTACAGCAGCAAAAACAAGACCTGCACCTGCACAATAAGCTGCCTTTGAAGCAAGAAAAATTGCTCCTCCATAACCTTTTGAACCACCCAGAATTAAAACTCTTCCACATTTACCTTTATGAACATTTTTTTCTCTTTTAGGAAGATAAGGATAAACATCATCTGGGTATATTACTTTTCTT
Organism: Caldifarciminota bacterium; assembly: GCA_965649145.1. Lineage (GTDB taxonomy): Bacteria > Hydrothermota > Hydrothermia > Hydrothermales > JAJRUZ01 > JBCNVI01. The sequence goes on from CBFGJR010000259.1 coordinate 1,345, forward strand.
CTTATCTCTTCTGAAAAAAATTTGGGAATACCTATATCTGCAAGATAAAGTTCACCTGCCTTTTCTCTTCCTGGATAAAGAAAATGCCCAAGTTTTGGAAAAGCAAAAGTAACCGTAAAATCAGAATTCGGAACAATATTTTCTACTTCACCGGTTTCACCATTTACACCAGATGGGATATCAACTGCTACAATTTTTCCTCTTCTTTCTTTTAAAATCCCGAAAAGAAATTTAATTTCCTTAGGAAGTTCTCCCTTAAAACCTGTACCGAATAAAGCATCAACTACTACATCAGAAGACAAAAGGTCAAATTTAAGTTCAGGGTCATTCAAATTTATGACTTTAATTTTAACTTTTAAGAGCTCAAGAAGACGAAAATGGTATAGGGAATCTCCTTTTAATTCTTCCGGGTTACCAAAAAGATAAACACTAACATCCTTTCCCCTATTTAAAAAATACCGTGCAATTACAAAACCATCACCTCCGTTATTCCCCTTGCCACAGAGAATAGTAATCTTACTACAGTCTGAAATTTTTTTTAAAATCAGGTCAAATACAGCTCTTCCAACATTCTCCATTAAAATTTTACCATCCAGTCCAAATTCTTCAATGGTCCTGTTATCAATTTTTTTCATTTCCTCCGGCGTCACTACAAACATAGTTTCCTCCTCCTTAAAAAATTTAAATGGGTTTTTGAAGTGGGTTTGCCATCCAGATTTCTTTACATCTTACACATAATATAAATTTCTTTTTTTCATAGATACTCTCTAAAAGTTCTTCTTCGGTGTATAGTTCAGTTTCTCTTAAAATTTCATCCATACCCTCCTTTGTCTCTTTTATAATTCCATCAAATCCAGCTTTACATATTATTTCAATTTCATAAAAGTCTCCACCTTCTTCAATCATCTTTCCGCATTTTTCACATATATTTTTACTTTTCCACATATTTAAACAATTCTTCCTTTTTTTGCACCTTTTTAAAGATATTCAGGGCTTTATTAACCCATTCATCATTTTTCAAAAACCTTTCATATCTTTCTTTTTCCCCACCCCATACCTCACCAAGATTAATATCAAGATAATAATAAAGTAATCCCTTTTCTTTTTCAAGTTCATTGAAGTCTATATCTTTATCTTTATCTCGTGCATAACTTAAAAATTTTTCAACTTCTTCTTTACCAATTTCCCTTATACCTTTATTTTTAAGATTAAGGGCATAATCGAAAAATCTCCTCTTCTGTAAAAGTACTGTAATTTCCTTTGAAATTTTTGGGGGCTTTATAACAATATCAGGTATTACACCATAACCTCCTATTATTTTTCTTTTCATTTTAAGAGTATAGAAAGTTTCTCCTCCATTTTTCTTCATCTTTCTAACTTCCTCACCCGTTGTATCTCTTATATCAAATCTGTGGATTGACCTTCCAGAAGGTAAATAATAAAGACTAGTTGTTAACTTTACACGATAACCTTCATCAAGGGGAAATATTCTCTGTACAGAACCCTTTCCAAAAGTTGTATCTCCAATAATAAGGGCTCTATCCCAGTCCTGAAGAGCTCCAGAGACTATTTCCGAAGCAGAAGCAGAGCCTCTATCAACAAAGACAATAAGCGGAATTTCCTCTGTAAAAGAATCTTCATTTATAGCTTTAAACATCTGTTCAAGATTTTTGTTTCTTCCCTTTGTAGATACAATTTCAGTGCCTTTTGGTAAAAAAAGGTCTGCAACCTCAACCGCGGCGTCAAGGAGACCACCAGGATTTCCTCTTAAATCAAGAATTAACTTTTTGATACCCTCTTTTTTTAGCTCCTCTATGGCTTTACTCATTTCCTCTCTTGAAGTATTTGAAAACTCATTCAATTTTATATAACCTGTTTCATTATCAATTTTTGAAAAATAGGGAACAGCATTTATTTTTATTATTTCTCTTACAATTTCAAAATCAAAAGCTTCCTCAATAAAGGGTCTTTTTATTTTTATCTTAACCTTTGTGCCCGGTTCTCCTCTCAGATATTTCACAGCTTTCTGCAAAGGCCATCCCTTGGTTGGCATTCCGTCCACCTCTATTATCTGGTCTCCTGCCTGAATTCCAGCTCTTGAAGCGGGGGTCCCTTCAAGGGGAGAAATTACAGTTAAAATTTCATCTTTTATTCCAATTTGTATCCCAATTCCTCCGAATCTTCCTGTAGAATGAATATTCATTTCCTCCCACTCTTCAGGTGTCATTAAGTCAGAGTATGGGTCAAGTTGGTGAAGTAAATAATCCATCGATTTTTCAAGAACCGGGGCAAGATTTTCATCCATCTGATATTTTTCATCAAAATATCTTTCCTGAATAAGAGATATAATCTTTGAAAAATTTCGGAGCTCAGTGGTTAAAGAAGGTTTTTTATTTTGTTTTTCTGGCATTCCTTTTAAAACAAACAAAGGTATGGTTATTAAAATTAAAGAACCTATAATTTTTTTCATTTTTTCCTCCTTTTCAATTTTAAGCTATAAAGTCTTTATAAGTGAAATAAACTTTCCTTTGTCCTTTAATCTTTCTATTACTTTTAAAAAGGCTTTTTTAATCATTTCTTCCTCCTTTTCATTTCCATTTAAAATAATTACCCTCTTTTTTGCCCTTTTTGCAATATCAAGATATCCTTTCCTTACCCTTTTATGAAATTCAATACTTTCTCTTTCAATTCTATCCCTGCCTTTAAGCCTATTTAAACTTGTTTCAGGGTCTATATCTATTAAAAAAGTAATATTAGGTTTTAAACCTGAAGTTGCTATTTTGTTAAATCTTTTTATCAATCTTATATTAAGTGACCTTCCATAACCCTGATAAGCAACTGTAGAATCATCAAATCTGTCACTTATTACTATCTTACCCTCCCTTAAGGCAGGTAATATTTTTTTTTCCACATGCTCTTTTCTTGCGGCGACAAAAAGAAAGAGTTCTGTCCAGGGAGATATTTCCTCTGAGTGTAAAAGAGTTTCTCTTATTTTTTCACCTATAGCTGTTCCACCTGGCTCCCATGTGAGTATAACTGGAAAACCCTTACTCTTTAATTCCTCAAAAAGTCCCTTAGCAAGTGTTGTCTTTCCACTGCCCTCAATTCCTTCTATTGTGATAAAAAATCCCCACTTACCCACTTATCTACTTTTTTTCTTTTTTGTGTATTTTTTAATCCATTCTTCAAGTTTCTTTTTCGCTTGAAAATCAGGGATCTGTTTTGGAGGTGATTTCATAAAATAAGCTGAAGGTTCAATAAGAGCACCCTTAAGACCATTATCGAGCCCAAGCTTAGCACATCTAACAGCATCAACAACTACTCCTGCTGAATTGGGAGAGTCCCAGACTTCGAGCTTTAACTCTATATTTAAAGGCACATCACCAAAAGTTCTTCCTTCAAGTCTCATGTAAGCCCATTTTCTATCCTTTAACCATGCAACATAATCGGAAGGGCCTATATAAACATTTTCTTCGCCGATATCATAGGGTAAAAGGGATGTTACAGCACCTGTTTTTGATTTCTTTTTTGACTCAAGTCTCTCTCTTTCAAGCATATTAAGAAAATCAGTATTACCACCAACATTTAATTGACTTGTTCTCTCAATTTTAACACCCCTATCTATAAATAGTTGAACAAGTGTTCTGTGAACAATAGTTGCTCCAACCTGGGATTTCACATCATCACCAATCACAGGTACAACTGCTTCTTCAAATCTTCTTTGCCAGTATGGTTCTCTTGCTATAAAAACTGGAATTCCATTCACAAAAGCACATCCTGCCTTTAATACTTGCTCAACATACCACTTTGTTGCCTCCTCACTTCCAACAGGAAGAAAATTAACAACCACATCAGTTTTGGTTTCTCTTAATAATCTCACAATATCAGCAGTTTCGCCTGGTGCTTTTTCAATAATCTGAGAAAGATACTTTCCAAGTCCATCATGGGTCATTCCTCTAACAACAGGAACATTTAATTTTGGAACATCGCAGAATTTATAAGTATTATTGGGGTATGTATAAATTGCTTCTGCTAAATCTTTTCCAACTTTATTTTTATCAATATCAATACCAAGGGTAAATTCAATATCACCAATATGGTATCCACCGAGCACGACATGCATTATACCAGGTATAAACTCGTCTTCCTTTGCATTTTTATAATAATAAACACCCTGAACAAAGGATGAAGCACAGTTTCCAACTCCTATTATAGCAACTCTTACTTTTCCCATAATTAACTCCTTTTTATTAACAAGGGGCGTTGAACCCTTTACTTCTTTTCCATAATTTTATAAGCATACATTATCCTTCTTAAAAAGGTTAATATAACCAAAATTAAAAATAATATTAAAAGATAAAAAAATACTTTATTTCCTGTTAGGGAAGAAAATGCAATAAAAGTTATTCTCTCTTCTCTTTCCATTGGACCCACTTTTATTGAATGAGAAAGACCTTCGGCTCTTGCCCTTGTATAGGATATTAAAAAGGAAAATAAAAAAGAAAAAAAGAGAATAAGTACCTTGGCTATCTCTTCTCTATAAAAGTATATAAGGGAAGAAAAAATTATTCCCTCCTGGATTCTATCAGTAACTGAATCAATAAAGGCTCCAAACTGAGTAACAGAATCCTTATATCTTGCAAGAGCCCCATCTAAGGTATCAAACAAAGAAAATATTATTAATAAAATACCTGCCAAAAAAAAATTACCTTTTGTATAGAAAAAGGCGGGTATTAGAGAAAATATCAAACCTGAAAAGGTTAAGTGAATTGGTTTAATTCCCAATTTATTCATCAGATAAAGTAAAGGAATTATAGTTTTTTCAAAAATAATTTTTAACTTTTTCATTTTTTTTTCCTTCTATTACAAGGGTAAATTCCCCCTTTTTATTTTTAACCCATTCAATTGCTTTTTCAATTGTTCCGTAAATGTAATCTTCAAATTTTTTTGTCATTTCCCTTATTAAAAAAACTTTTTTATTAAATCCTAAAATTTCTTTAAGTTCCTCCAGAATTTTTTCTATATTATGAGGTGATAAATAGAAAATAGAGGTTCTTTCCTCATCTTTTAAGGTAGAGAACAATTTTTTTCTTTTAGATTCTTTTTTAGGCGGGAATCCGAGAAACAAAAAATTATCACCATCAAAACCTGAAACAGATAAAGAAGAAATAAGAGCAGATGGTCCAGGAACAGGTGAAACTTTGATATTCTCTTCATGACATCTCCTTACAAGATAGGTTCCTGGATCACAAATACAGGGTGTTCCACTTTCTGAAACAAGTGAAATTTTCTTTCCCTCTTTTAACATATTTATTATAAATTCTGTTCTTTTCTTCTCCTGCCCCTTGAACAAAGCAAAGAGTTTTTTCTTAATATTATATTTATTAAGTAAAATAAAGGTTTTTCTTGTATCTTCACATACAATTAAATCTGAATCCTTCAAGATTTTTATAGCCCTAAGAGAGATATCCTCAAGGCTTCCAATAGGTGTTGCCACAACATAAAGTTCTCCTTTATACATGCTTTATTATAAAAAAAGAGGAAAAGAGATTTAAATTTGAAATTTAATTTTTTTTTACTTATTATTAATATACTTTAAAAAGG
>CBFGJR010000260.1:0-6541 GCA_965649145.1 Caldifarciminota bacterium
GAATTGGACTGCAAAAATTGCCACAAAAGTATTTTTGATAGACCCAAATCCAGTGAAGTTTGTAAGGAATGTCATGAAATTAAGGATGAGTTTTATCTCCACAGTCCCTATGCAAGAGGGGAATGTATAATATGCCATGACCCGCATTCTTCAACGGAAGATAAATTTCTGAAATCAAAAGTTAATAACTTATGCCTTATGTGCCATGAGTCTGAAATTTATAGTGTTCATCATCCTGTGGCAAATCACCCGGGCGAAAAAAAGGGTATATTCTGCAATAAATGTCACGATCCCCATGGAACAAGATATGGATTTCATTTAAGATGGCCCAATACCCTTTTTTGCTCGGTCTGTCATAAAAAGTGATACAAATCCTATTATTAATTTTTACCCAGTTATCCCATGATTTCAGAAATAAGAAAGGTGAAAGAATATGTGAATTTTGCCATTCTACCCATAATTCAAAGGGTCCATATCTTATAAATATTTTACCAGAGGATGAATTAAAAGAACATTTCGAAGATTTTGATTATGTTTCACTTACCTGTATGAACTGCCATACTGAAAAAAGTTATCTTGTTATTCTTTATAACAATGTACTAAAGTTTTATCAAATCCCTGAAACTTCCTCTATTTTTCTGGGAATAAACTACAAGGAAAAAAATCATCCCATTGGAAAATATGTTATAGATGATAGGAATAGAGAAATTAAATGCACAACTTGTCATGATGTCCATAAAAGGGATTCCAAGTTTCTTTTAAAAGATGTTAATCCCTTTTTCTGTATTGAATGTCATTTTGAGATGGATATTTTTTCAGGAAAACATTCTAATTTAATATGTACAGAATGTCATAAACTTCATAAAGGAGAAGGTAAGCTTTTAAAAAGTATAAATTTATGTAAAAACTGTCATAAATTTGATTTTCACTTTGAACTTGATAATTGTATAAATTGTCATAATCCCCATAAACCGGAGGTAAAAAGATGAATTTTTTACTAATTTTAGTTATATTTTTACAAACAAAAGAAGAATATATTTGGCCACCTCCCCCTGAAGAAGCAAAAATAAAATATGAGGGAATACTTTTTACAAAAGAGGATATTGTTGGAGAGGGGAATCTGATAAAAAAAACAATAGATAAAATTCTTGGAATAAAAAAAACAAGACTTTTTAAATACCCTTTTGGAATTTTTGTTGATAGTAAGGAAAGAATTTATGTGGCAGACCCAGGATTTGCTGCAATTGTTTTTATAGATGGAAAAAATAAAACTGTTAAATGGTATCAGGGAACTAAAAGTTTCAGATTTACAAGACCCACAGGAGTGGCTTTTTCTGAGGCACTTAATATGCTTTTTATTGCTGATCCAGGTGCTAAGGCAGTTTATGGAATGAAAGTACCTGAATTTGAGGGAAGTTTTGTTATTAAAAAGGGACTCTATAAACCTGTTAATCTTGCTATTGACGATTACAGAAAAAAAATATATGTTCTTGATGACAGTCTAATGGCAATTCAGGTTTTTAATTTTGAGGGACAATTTCTCTATACAATAGGGAAAAAGGGAAATAGACCTGGAGAATTTCTTTATCCAACCGGGATTAACCTTGATGGAGAAGGAAATATTTATGTATGTGAATGGGGAAATTTCAGAGTTCAGATTTTAAACCCGAAAGGAGAGGTAATTAGTGTTTTCGGTAAATCCGGAAATGCACCAGGTTTTTTTGTTAGACCAAAAGGTTTAGCAGTGGATGAAAAGGGTTATATTTATGTTACAGATTCCTTTTTACACAGGGTTCAAATTTTTGATAAATATGGAAATGTTTATCTTGGCATAGAAGGAATAGGATGGAATCCCGGAGAGTTTAGGTTACCAGCAGGAATTTTTATAAGAAATAAAAAAGTCTATGTTGTAGAACAGATGAATTCAAGAATACAGATATTTAATATTCTTTATTAAAGTCTTTCTTCAGATTTACGGAAAGGGGAGGAAATAAATGTAAAATTGCAAAAGACACATTTATAGGGAGAGAAATTTTCTTTTACAAAAAAAATATTTTCACAATCTGGACAGGTAATTTTTACTTTTAAATCCACTTCAAGTTCAATTTTTATCATTTTACCCCTGCATAAGGGGCAGAATAAAGGTTCCTTTTCTCCCTCAATTCCAATTAAGGAGCCACAACTTTTACATTCAAAAATTGTCATGATATTTCTTTATAAAAAACTCTAAAGATTTTATAAGGCAATCCACCTAACCTTTTAATTAAATTATTTATTTCAAAATTATTCTCAAGGGTAAGTGAACCTTCCCCATACTTGTAACCCAGTTTATAACCCTTTAAAAGAATTTTTGCTGCCATTAAAACACCTGCTCCTTCCTGATATTCTTTTTTTACTCCGAGTATCAATAACCTTCCTGATTTTAATCTTGGAATTTTTGAAGAAAAGGGGAGTTTATTTAATCTCCATATTAACTTTATTGCATTTATAGGATTTATATTTCCTCTAAAATCCCTTATTGCTTCAAGAAAATTTGGAATTCCTATTGCAACTCCAATAGGTTCACCTTTTACCTCTGCTATAAGCGCTGAATCTGGCAGTATAACAGGTTTTAATTCTTCTGCGATATATTCCATATCCTCCTCCTCAAGGGGAACTGTTCCCCAGTTATTTTCCCATGCTTTGTTATAAACTTCCCTTACTCTCTGAAGCTCATTTTTAAAATCTTTTAAATTAGCCCTCCTGATTTTAATTCCATTTTCCTTATATAGCCTCTCCTCAGTGTTCACTATTTTTGATAATCTCGGATGAATAATATATAAGGGTATAAACCATGCTAAAAAATCAATAATTTTTTTATAACCTCTTTCTTCTATCAGATCCGCATAATATTCAGGATTCCATGGTGTCATTATCATGGGTAGGTATTCAAAGCCTTTAATTTGAACACCATATACTCCGTCACAGGCAAAACTTGCCGGTCCAATAATTAATTTACATTTTTCTTTTTTTAAAAAATTCTCTGCTTCCTCAAGTAAAGCATCTGCCACTTCCTGGTCTGGAATTGATTCAAAATGTCCAAAAAAACCGGTTACTTTTTCATCAAGACCGAAAACCTTATGATTTGCTTTATATGCACTTATTCTTCCAACAGGTTTATCATTTCTAAGGGCAATATAGTATTCAACCTTTGCCTTTTTAAATAAAGGATTTTTACCTTTTTTGTTTAAATGTTCTTTTTCCAGAATTTTCAGGGGTTCAATATACCCTACAAGTGGTAACCCTTTGTAGATTTCTTTTTGAGTATCAATAAAAATATCAAGTTCTTTTTCTTTTTCAACTTTTATGATTTTTATATTGCCCATTTATTTGATTATTAATTATAATTTTTTTTCAATCAAGGAGGCAAAAATGAAAGAAAAAATTTTTTTTGAAGGAAAATGGCAGGATGGTGAAAAATATTTCCCTGTTTATAAAAAAGGGACAAAGGAAATTCTCTATGAATTTCCTGAAACCACCCCTTCTCAGATAGAAAGGGCTGTTAAGTTTATTTATAAAAATAGAGAAAAAGTAAAAAAACTTACCTCTTTTGAAAGATATAAAATTCTTATAAAAGTTAAAGAATTACTTGAAAAAAGGTTTGAAGAAATAGCAAAAACAATTTCAATTGAATCTGGAAAAACAATTAATGAGGCGAGATTTGAAACTAAAAGGGCACTTGAAACAGTTACTTTTTCCGCAGAGGAGGCAAAAAGAATTTACGGTGAATATATTCCAATGGATGCCTCTGAATTTGGAAAAGGAAGAGTTGCCTTTACAATTATGGAACCTGACCCAATTGTTCTTTCCATCACCCCTTTTAATTTTCCCCTTAATCTTGCTCTTCATAAAATTGCCCCGGCAATTGCAGCTGGCTCAAGTGTGATTTTTAAACCCTCAAGTTATACTCCGAAAACAGGAAAAATTTTAACAGAAATAATCCTTGAAGCAGGTTTTCCTCCGGAAGGTTTTGCCTTTCTGACAGGTGGTGGAAGTAGTGTTGGTGAAACTTTATGTAAGGATGGAAGGATAAGGCATATAAGTTTTACTGGTTCAAAGGAAGTGGGTGAGAGAATATCCCTTATAGCAGGTTTGAAAAAGAAAACCTTTGAACTTGGTTCAAATTCAGCCCTCTGTATATTTTCAGATTTTGATTACAGAAAAATTCTTGATAGAATAATAAAAGGTGCTTATTCCCTTGCAGGTCAGGTTTGTATATCAATTCAGAGAATTTATGTTGAAAAGAAAATTAAAGAAGATTTTATTAAAGATTATCTTAATATTCTCAAAAATTTAAAAGTCGGAGATCAATTAGAAGAAGATACAGATATAGGTCCGATGATTTCAGAGGAGGCAGCAAAAAGGGCAGAGGAGTGGGTTAAAAAGGCTATTCAAAGAGGTGCAAAAGTTTTACCTGAATTAAAAAGAGAAGGTTCTTTTTTTTATCCAATCCTTATAGTGGATGCTCCTGAAGATACTGAAGTTTGCGCAAAAGAAGCCTTTGCCCCCCTTGCTGTTTGTAATGAATTTGAAACAGAGGAAGAACTTGTTTCAAAGGTAAATAATTCTGAATATGGTCTTCAATGTGGTATTCTAACAAATGATTTGAAAAGAGCACTGAAACTTTCAAAGGAAATTGAAGTAGGAGGAGTAATTATAAATGATATTCCATCCTTCAGAGTTGACCATATGCCATATGGTGGAGTAAAAGGTTCGGGTCTCGGAAGAGAAGGTCCTAAATATGCCGTAAGGGATTTTATAGAAGAAAAAATTGTTATAATAAAAATAGAATAGTTTTTTTAAGTTTTTGAATTAAAATTGTGCAATTTTTTTATAATTTAAATGGAATAATATTTGCTTATTTATTTTTGAAGGAGGAATAAAATGAAAAAATTAAAATTACTAATTTTTTTAATCTTAACAGGGTGTTCTATTTCCCTTTATAAAGGGGATATTCCTCTTATAAGGGATGATATAGAAAGTATAAAGGCTCCTTATCCTGAGGACCCTATGATAGGTCTTTCCTTTGATGCTATATCAAGGGACCAGAATGCAATAATTTTTGCTTCATTTCAGGGTGGTTACACATGGAAAGGTGGAGCAGAACTTTATGCACCTCCTGATACATACAAAGCAGTGGAGACAAAATTTACTTACTTACAGGGTTCTATAAATTTTGGTGTTTTACCCTTTTACAGAATAAGGCCCTATATTTATCCCTATGCTGGTATAGGTTTTGGGATATTCAATTCAGAAGCCTATGGAATTTATGAAAACGATTTCACAACTATCCTTTATCCCTATTTAAGGGGAGGATTCCAGATTTCCTTTCCTTTTTCAAAAAATATTCTTAGAGGAGAAAAAAGTAAATTTTCTCCCTGTTTAAATTTTTCCATTGGTTATCAATTTTCCTTTGAAAGATGGCTTCAGGGTCCTTATCTTTCAATGGGTTATTCTGGTTTCTTTCCACCCGAGGGAATATGGGCAATTTTACTTGGTGGAGCTCTTATAATCTTGGGAGGTAGATAATGAAAAAATTATTTTTAATTTTTAATTTATTTTTAGTTTCATGCATTTCACTCTATCTTGAATCAGGTTCAGAGTATCTTGATTTAAAGGGAATAAACAATGAAATTAAACTTTTAAATTCTGAGGAAGTAAAAAATTCTTCCTTTGGCTATGGATTTGGAGGTGGTTTTTATAAACCAGGTAAAGTTTTTTTGCGATTACTTTTTCAGCAGAATAAATTTATTTCTGATAACAGATTAAACAGATTTTACATTCAGACAGGTATACTTGATGGTGGTGTAAATTTACTAAATTCAGATATTTTGGGGATTTATCCAATTGTAGGAATAGGAACAAGTTTTCAGGAACTGATTCTTGAAGGAAAAAGTTATAGAAATTATGTTTACCCAGTTATAAAAGGGGGTTTTGAGTTTAATATAAATTTAACAAGAGAAATGCCAGGAATTTTTACCTTATATTTAAGAATGGAAGGAATTTACTCTTCTGGTTACTTTCTTGATAGACCTCTTTTTTCAGATTTTATAATTTCAAATCCCCTGAAAGGTATTAATTTTTCCCTGGGTTTCTCAATGGGGTATTATAAGGAGGATTGAAGGAAATCTTAAAAAAAATTGTATTTACAAAGGGTTTAATTGGTGGAACAATTTGGAGTACCTTCGGACTATTCTCAAATTCAATTTTTTATTTTCTTTTTTTATCCTTTGCTGGGAAAACCGTAAGCGCCGAAGGTGTGGGAGTACTTGGTATTTTTTATTCTTTCTATACTTTTTCTTCTTTTTTTCTTGGTTCAGGACTCAGGGATTATTTAACAAGAAAGATAAGTGAATTAAGAGCAAAAAATGAATATGAAAGACTCAGTGATTTACTTGATGAAACTTTTACTTATGTTTTTTTAACTTTTATTTTTTCTTTTGTTTTTTTCTTTTTTTTAAAAAATTTGCTTTTGAAAAAATTTTTTAATAATAGTTTTTTT
>CBFGJR010000261.1:0-6502 GCA_965649145.1 Caldifarciminota bacterium
TAATGGCAAGAATAGCAGGTGTTGATTTACCTAAAAATAAAAAAATTGACATTGCTCTAACATATATTTATGGTATTGGTCCATCAAACTCAAAGTGGATATTGAGGAGGACAGGTGTTAATCCAAATAAAAAGGTTAAGGATTTAACCCCTGAAGAAGTTGGAAAATTGCAGAGTGCGATTGAGGGATTGAAGGTAGAGGGTGCTCTCAGGATGGAGGTTGCGAGAAATATAAAAAGACTCATAGATATTGGCTCCTATCGTGGTTTAAGGCACAAGTTGGGTTTACCTGTTAGAGGGCAGAGGACAAGGCATAATGCAAGGACAAGGAAAGGTCCAAGGGGGAATATTTTCAGAAAATTAAAGAGAAGGGGTGAAAAATAATGGCAAAAAAAGGAAAAAAGAAAAAGAAGGAAAAAAAGTTATTTAATTTTGCTATCGTTCATATACAATCAACTTTTAATAATACAATAATTACAGTTACTGATGAAAATGGAGATACTGTTTGCTGGGCTTCTTCTGGTTCTGCTGGTTTTAAAGGGACAAGGAAAGGGACACCTTTTGCTGCCTCAAAGGCTGCTGAAGAGGTAGCAAAAAGGTTAAAGGAATCCGGAATTCAGGAAGTTGAGGTGAGATTGAAGGGTCCTGGACAGGGTAGAGAGGCTGCTTTAAGAACACTTCATGCTCAGGGATTAAAGATTGTTGCAATAAAAGATGTAACCCCGATTCCGCACAATGGGACAAGACCACCAAAAAGAAGGAGGGTATAAATGGCCAGAATTACAGGACCTAAATGTAGGATGTGTAGAAGAGAAGGAATGCAACTTTTTTTAAAAGGTGAAAGGTGTTTAACTGACAAGTGTCCTGTAAAAAGGAGACCTTATCCACCTGGTTTTCATGGACCGAGGAAAAAGCCGAAGCTTTCAATTTACGGGTTGCAGCTCCGGGAAAAGCAGAAAGCAAAGAGAATTTATGGTGTTTTTGAGAAACAGTTTATGAGATATTTCGAGATTGCCAGGAAAATGTCTGGAAATACCGGAGAAAATTTACTTTCCCTTCTTGAAAGAAGGCTTGATAATGTTGTCTATAGAGTTGGATTTGCAATGTCAAGAGCCCAAGCTAGACAGATTGTTTCTCATGGTCATGTAATGGTTAATGGTAGGAAAATTGATATTCCCTCCTATCTTGTTAAAGAAGGTGATTTAATTTCTATAAAGGATAAAATTAAGGATAATCCCTTTGTCAAATATTCCCTCCAAAGAAAGGATGCAAAGGTTATACCTGAATGGCTTTCTTTTGACCCTAACAAACTTGAATGTAGAGTTTTGAGAATTCCTGAGAGAAAGGATATAACCTATCCAATTCAGGAAAGTCTTATTGTTGAGCTTTATTCTAAATAAAGGTTCAACCCCTTTAATTTTAAAATTATAAAAATGTATAGAATTAATTTAACTATACCCGAAAGTTTAAAAATTTTGACCCTTGATGAAAGAAAAGGAGTTTTTGAAATTTCTCCGCTTGAAAGGGGTTATGGAGTTACGCTTGGGAATTCTTTGAGGAGAGTTTTGCTTTCAAGCATAAGAGGTTCAGCACTTTTTGCAGTTCACATTGATGGAGTTTTACATGAATTTTCTACCCTTGAAGGAGTTATTGAGGATGTTCCGCATATTGTTTTGAATTTAAAGAAAGTAAGGGTAAAATTTGAGGGTGATCTTCCATATAAATCAATGGTTTTATCAAAGCAGGGAAAAGGAGAGGTAAAGGCAGGTGATTTCAGATTGCCTCCTGAGATAAGGATACTTAATCCAGAAGTTCATATAGCTACCCTTTCCTCGGATAAGTCTAAACTTGCTATTGAAGTTTTTGTTACAAGTGGCAGAGGTTATCTTACTGTGGAAGAGATAAAGTATCTTATAAAAGCTGATAAGGGATTTCAGCCCATCTTGCCTCATAATTCCTTTTTTATTGATGCTGATTTTTCACCGGTAAGATTTACTAATTTCTGGATTGAAAATATGAGAGTTGATTACAGGACTGATTTTGAAAAGTTATTTTTAGACATTGAAACAGATGGTTCTATTTCTCCTTATGATGCTTTAATTGAAGCCCAGGAGATTATAATTCAACATCTTTTGAGTTTGAAGAAAATTTATACAGAGAAAAAAGAGATTAAAGAAAAGAAGGTGAAGGAAATATCAAAAAAGCATATAGAGATGCTTGATGAGAGTATTTCCTTTTTAGATTTATCTAAGAGGGTATCAGAAGCACTTGAAGAGGAAGGTATTAAAACTCTTTACGATCTTGTTACATTAAAATCTGAGGACCTTTTAAAAATTAAAAATCTCGGTAAAAAGTCGATAGAAGAAATAGAAGAAAAACTTAAAAAATTTGACCTTTCCCTCGGAATGGAGATTTCAAAGCCGATAAAGAAATAGGAGGGAAGATATGAGACATCTAAAAAAAGGAAGAAAATTACAGAGGACTCATTCACACAGAAAGGCGCTTCTGAGAAATCAGGCAATAAGTTTGATATTAAGGGGAAGAATTAAAAGTACTGTTCCTAAATTAAAGGAGACAAGGAAACTTGTTGAGAAACTTGTTAATATTGCAAAAAATGATACTCAGGCATCAAGGCGACTGATTTTTTCTTATTTAAATCACAAAGATTCCTCAAATAAAATTTTTGAAATAGCGAAGAATTTCAAGGATAGAAAGGGAGGCTTTACAAGAATTATAAAACTGGGGTTTAGAAAAGGAGACGGTGCGGAAGAAGGACTTTTAGAATTTGTTGAGTAATTTTTTTAAATTCAAACCCCATCTTTTAATATTAGCAGGGTATTTATCAATCAGTTTAATTTTTTCCTTTATTTTGCTTTTACCCTTTACACATAAGGGAAATCTTGAATTTATTGATGCCTTTTTTACCTCTACATCCAGCCTCTGTGTAACTGGTCATATTGTAAAAGACACAGAAAAATTCTGGACTATGTGGGGAAAATTTATTATTCTTTTTCTTATACAGATAGGTGGACTTGGTTATATGACACTTCTTTCTTATTTTTTCCTCATTTTAAAAGGCGGTGTTCCAATATCTTTAAGGGTGATAACAAGGGAAACCCAGACTTTTTTGAGAGGAATTCCTGTGAGAGAGCTAATATTAAAAGTTTTGATTTATTCTATTATAATTGAAACTTTGGGTTCCCTTTTACTTTTTCTATTTACAGAAGGTAAAGATAGATTATTTCACAGTGTATTCCACAGCATTTCTGCTTTCTGTAATGCGGGTTTTTCCTCTTATTCAGAAAATTTAATGAAGTATAGAGATTCTCCATTTTATCTATTGATTGTTTCTTTTCTTTTTATAATAGGTGGTATTGGCTTTTTTGTTCTTGATGATATTTATAATTTTATTAAAAAAAGAAAACAAATATCCTACCATTCTAAAGTAGTTATTAAAACCACTCTATTTCTTATTTTATTTTTCAGTTTTCTATTTTTAATAATTGAATGGAGAAATTCCTTAAAAGATTTCAATATTTTACTCAAGATTATCAATTCAATTTTCCATGTCACAACTCCAAGAACAGCAGGGTTTAATGCTTTGAATATAGCAAATTTTTCAATGTCCACAGTACTGATTATAATTTTTTTAATGATAGTGGGTGGTTCTCCTGGGGGAACTGCTGGAGGAGTGAAGACTACAAATTTTGCAATTTTGGCTGCTTTTTTAAGGAGTATATTTAAAGGAGAAGAAGAAGTTTATTTAGTAAAAAGGAGGATTGAAAATAATTTACTTATAGAGTCCTTAATGATATTTTCACTTTATATTTTTCTTGTTGGTTTCTCTCTTTTTTTGATTTCAATTATAGAAGGAAATAAATTTAACTTCATGGAGGTTCTTTTTGAAGTAATATCCGCTCTTTCAACCGTGGGTCTCACCCTTGGTTCAAAAATTTACCAGAATGTAAGTTTATCTGCAGATTTTTCACCTTTTTCAAAGTTGGTGATAATTTCACTTATGTTTATAGGAAGAATAGGTGTATTTACTGTCTGGAGTATTTTAGTTACAAGAAAAAAGACTTTAAAGAGTTATCCCAAAGGTGAAATTTTAATTGTTTGAAGGTTCAATCCCATCTTTTTAAAGGAGGGTTTTATGGATAGAATAATAATAGGTATCCCTTTGTCAGAAAGGGAAGGTAATATTTATGAAAAAAGGGTAGCCCTTTCTCCTTCAGGGTGTAAAGAATTAATTGAACTTGGAGCAGAAATTTACCTTGAGAGCAAAGCAGGTGAAGGAGCAGGTTTTAGCGACGAAGAGTATAAAGAAAAAAAAGTTAAAATAGTTTATTCCAAGGAAGAGGTATTTTTAAGGTCAGATATAATTGTTGGGATAAATCAACCTTTTGAAAGTGAACTTCCCCTTTTAAAGGAAAATCATATAATTTTTGGTTTTTTGCATCTTGCTGTTAGACCTAAAACTATATACGATGCCTTTGTTGAGAAGAAAATAACCTCAATTGGTTATGAAATTATCCAGGAAGAGGATGGTACTTTACCCATTTTAAGGGTTTCAAGTGAAATTGCAGGTAAACTTGCTCCTCAGATTGCTGGACGACTTCTTGAGACTGAAAGGGGTGGTATAGGTATTTTATTAGGTGGGATTCCTGGAATACCACCTGCTGATGTTGTTATAATAGGCGCTGGAACTCTTGGAACTTATGCTGCAAGAACATTTTTGGGATTGGGTGCTTCAGTTTATGTGCTTGATGTATCAAAAAGTAAACTGGAAAAGATAGATGAAATTTTTGGTGGAAGGGTAGTTACTGCTATTGCAACCAATGAAAATATTTCTAAGTTTGTAAAATTTGCTGATGTTCTTATTTTATCAATTCTTGTTCCGGGTGAAAAGACTCCAAAAATTGTTACAAAGGATATGGTTAAATCTATGAGGAATGGTTCTGTTATAATTGATTTTTCAATAGATCAGGGGGGAGCAAGTGAAACCTCAAGACTTACCCCAACAGAAAATTTTGTTTATAAGGAGTTTGGTGTAATTCATTTTTGTGTTCCTAATGTTCCTACTTTTGTAGCAAGGACAGCTTCCCATGCTCTTTCCAATTCTTTGCTTCCATATTTAAAGGAAATTGTTAAAAAGGGAATTGATTATATAAAAGAAAATAAAGCTCTATGGAATGGATGTTATACCTTTAAGGGGAAGTTTACAAAGAAACATCCATGGAGTGAGGGTTATCCAGTTTTATAAAAGGAGGGGGAAATTTATGAGTTTTCTTAAAATATATCATGAAAAGAAAAAAAGCCCTGAAGAAATTATATCGCTAATAAATAGTGGAGATTCTGTTTTTGTTTCAGGAAATGCCGCAACCCCCAGTTTTTTACTTGATTTTCTTGCAAGAAGAAAAGAGCTTGAAAATGTTAAAGTTTATCATGTATTACAGGCAGGAGAAGACCCTTTTAAAAAGTATGGAACTTATGAAAATTTTATACATAAATCTCTTTTCGTTGGACCTGCTGATAGAGAATCCGTGAATGAAGGTAACGCTGAGTATATTCCCTGCCATTTGCATGAAATTCCTGTCTTGATAAGGGAAGGTAAGATTAAAATTGATGTTGCTATAATTCATACTTCGCCACCTGACGAACACGGATTTTTGAGTCTCGGTGTTGAAGTTATTGCAACTAAGGCTGCTATAGAGAGTGCTAAAATAGTTCTTGCTCAGGTAAATAGGAGAATGCCCAGAACCCTTGGGGATTGTTTTGTTCATATATCAAAGATAACAGCTCTTTGTGAAATTGATGAACCTTTGTATACTCTTCCTAAAATAGAACCCACGGAAGTAGAAGAAAAAATTGCAAGACATATTGTAGATTTAATTGATGATGGTTCTACTTTGCAGGCAGGAATAGGTGGTATACCGAATGCAGTTTTAAAATTTATAAAAGGTAAAAAGGACCTTGGTATTCACACTGAGATGATTTCTGACGGAATAATGGAGAGAATTCTTGATGGAACCATTACAGGTGCAAGAAAAACTTTACATCCAGGGAAAGTTATTGGAACTTTTATATTTGGTTCTGAAGAACTTTACAATTTTTGCCATAATAATCCTATTTTTGAACTTCATCCCTGTGATTATGTTAATCATCCTTTTATTATTTCAAAGAATGATAATATGGTTGCTATCAATTCAGCTATTGAGGTTGATTTGACAGGTCAGGTTTGTTCTGATTCCATTGGAACATACATTTATTCAGGTTTTGGCGGACAGGTTGATTTTATAAAAGGTGCTGACTGGAGTAAAAATGGAAAACCCATTATAGCAATTCCTTCAACAGCAAAAGGTGGAAAAGTATCAAAAATTGTTTCAAGATTAAAAGAAGGAGCAGGGGTTGTAACAACAAGGGCAGATGTCAGGTATATTGTGACTGAGTACGGTATCGCTGATTTATGGGGGAAATCTTTAAAGGAAAGGGCAAAGGCTTTA
>CBFGJR010000262.1:0-6488 GCA_965649145.1 Caldifarciminota bacterium
AGATCAGAAAAATCATGTCCTGATGAATAAGGACTGTTGCTGAACCAGTAAAAACTTTGAGGTGGTAAATTTTTTAATTCATTTGAATAAAAAACCCATCCTCCACCTGCTCTTACTCCTATCCAAAGGTTATTGCCATAATCTTTTGTAAAGAAAATTCTTCTTATTAAATTGAAACCCAGATTTGTATAAAGAATTCTTCCTGATGAGAAGTTTAGGGAATCAAGTGTATAAAATACTTTTAAATTTTCCTGACTGGAACCAAAATGAAAAACACCAACAAAAACTGTATCCTCTGATTTTATTGCAATTCCTTTTACTTCATTTCCAGCGCTATCAAAAATAGATGAACTTTCTATCAAAATCAGTGAATCCCTTGAAATAAAAAGAGAGTCCTTAGAGACAAAAGGGTCAATCTGAAAGGCGTTTAAAAAGGTCTTTAAAGTATCTTTATAAATTATAGATGTATCTCTTCCCCCTCCCCAGGTATCCTGGATTATAAAAGAGAGAGAAATTAAAATACTTAGTATCAACCTTTTATTTTTTTAATTTCTTCAGTTAAGACAGGAACTATTTCAAAGAGGTCTCCTATAATTCCATAATCAGCAATTTGAAAGATAGGAGCATTCGGGTCTTTATTTATTGCCACTATAACCTTACTTGTTCTCATTCCAGCAAGATGTTGTAAAGCACCTGATATTCCACAGGCAATATAGAGGTTAGGTGAAACTGTTTTTCCAGTTTGACCTACCTGATGGGAGTGCTCTATCCATCCAGCATCCACTGCAGCTCTTGAAGCACCAACTGCTGCCCCAAGGGTTTTTGCGAGTTCCTTTAATGGTTTGAATCCTTCAGACCCACCAACACCTCTTCCCCCTGAAACAATTATTTCAGCCTCTGCAACATCTATTTCTTCTTCCTGTTTTTCTTTAATCTCAATTATTTTTATTTTTTCTTCAGTATCAACTGTTATCTTTTCAAATCTACCTTGTTTTAGATTCTCTGAAAGTTGCGCTACATTTGGTCTCACTGAAATTGCAAATTTATCCCCTTTCACCTTTTCCCATATATAGGCTTTTCCTGCCAGAATTGGTCTTTTAAAGATTAATTTACCATTTTCTTTTTTTGCTTCAACAATATCCTGGATCAGAGGTAAATCTAAAAGAGCAGATATACCAGCAGCAATTATTCGCCCAGTATTTGAGGCTGGGAAAATGAGCACTTTTGAATTTTTATCTTTCAAAAATTCAAATAGGGAATTTATTATTCCTTCTTCAGACTCAATTTTATTTTTATTTGATATAAGGTAAAAATGATCCACTCCATATTTAAAAACTTCCTCCTTTTCCACATTCTCACCTATTGTAAAGGCAACTATTTCTCCCTCAAAATTTTTTATTGCGAAACTTATTAGTTCAAGGGAATGTTTTTTAATTTTACCCTCTTTATTTTCAAGATAAATTCCAATCATTTTTAAACCTCCTTTTATTATAAATTATTATAAAATTTTTGCTTCTTCTTTTAAAAGTCTAACAAGTTCTTTAACATTATCTGGAAAAGGTAAGTTTATAATTTTACCGGATTTTTTAGGTGGCGGAGGTTCGTATCCAAGTGTTTCTACTTTTCTATCTGGTAAATTCTGGGGTACTATTTCTTCAATATTTTTCTTCTTTGCCATCATAATACCCCTTAGAGAAGGGTATCTTGGTTCAAACTGACACTTATCAAATATAACAAGGGAAGGAATTGGTAATTCAAAGATTGAAAGTCCTTTTTCTGTTTCCTTTGTAACTTTTAAATTGTTATCTTTTATATCTATGTTCACAGCACCGTAAATAAAAGGTTTTTGGAGCTTTGTAGCAATGTAAACATGGACATAGTTTTTTTCATCATCAACTGCTTTTTTACCACAAAAAATTGTGTCTGGATTTTCTCTTTTTATTTCCTCAATCAATAAATTAGCAACCTGAATTGAGTCAAGTTCTGAAGGGTCATTAACTTTTATAAGTTTTGCTCTATCAGCTCCCATTGCAAGACCATGTCTAAGTGTTTCCTTATATTCTTCGTTACCAAGAGATAGAAGAACAATTTCCCCTTCCCCCTTTTTTTCTTTAATTCTTAAAGCAGCCTCAAGGGCATATTCATCATAAGGATTCATAACAAAGGGAATATTTAAAAGTTCAAGACCACTTCCATCAGATTTAACTTTAATTGGGACACCTGTATCAGGAACTCTTTTTGTTAAAACTAAAATTTTCATACTCCCTCCTTATTTAATAAGGGAATGTAACCCTTCATAACACAATTTTAGAAAGGTTTCCGTATTTTTTAAAAACTTCCCAAACTCTTTTTAATAAATTTAACCTGTTTTCTCTTATTTCTATATTATCAGTCATAACAAATACATTATCAAAAAATTTATCAATTGGTTCTCTTAATTTTAAAAGTTCTCTGAAAGCCTCTTCAAAATTTTCTTCTTCAAGACTTTTTATAAAAAGGGGCTCAATTTTCTTTATAGAATTGTAAAGAACTTTCTCTTCTTCCTTTTCAAATAAATTTTCTTTAACTCTTCCATCGGTTTTTTCATTCTTTATAATGTTAAATACTCTTTTTTGTCCTATTATTACCTTTTCAAAGATTTCCCATTCTTTTTCAAGAAATTCTTTTAATACAGAGGCTTTTTTATATATTATATAAAGGTCCTTTGTATCACTTTCTATTATCGCATCTACTATGTCGTATCTTATACTCTTAAATTCTTCTAAGAAATTTTCAAATCTTTTAAGAATTTCATAGAGAATTTCTTCTTTATTTGATTTTATTTTAATCTTTTGTTTTTCAAAGAGACTTAATAAAAACTCAATTGTTTTCTCCAATTCAAATTTAATTTCTTTTTCTGTAATAAGATAAAAGAGGGAATAAAGGTTTCTTTTTAAACCCATAGGGTCTTTTGAACCTTTTATTCTATAACCACTTACAAGTAAAGCAAAAGCTGTATCAAATTTATCTGATAGGGAAATTAAAATTCCCTCATTTGTTTCAGGTAATTCATCCTTATGAAATCTTGGCAATCTATATTCCCTCAAAATTTTGATAGTTTTTTCATCCTTTTTCTGTATTCTTGCGTATTCTGATGCTATAATACCTTCAAGTTCTGTAAATTCCTTACCATCTCTTACCATTTCAGTAGTAAGGTCAGTTCTTAAAAGTTCTATTATTTTTTCAAGGAATTCTTTTTTTTCAAAAATTTTAATATTTGAATTACTAACAAAATAATTAAAGAGTTCCTTAACTCTTTTATTTTTATCGTAAATACTTCCAAGCCCCTTGATCCATATTATTTCTTTAAGTAAATTTATTCTTTCTTCAAGGAGAATTTCGTTATCCTTTTCTATATAAAATTTAGCATCTTCTAACCTTGCAATAAGAACATCCATCAATCCCTTTTTAACTATATTTTCTTTTTCTTCTTTATTATTAATAACTGCTATAAAGTAAGGTAAAACCCTTCTATCTTTTGATACAAGAGGAATATATCTCTGATGGGATTTCATAGCAGTAAAAATTACTTCTTTTGGAATTTTTAAATATTCTTCAGGAAATTCACAGAGGATTACACCAGGATACTCTACAAGACCTGTAAGTTCTTCAAGGTGTTCTTCATTTATAAGAGGTTCAGCATTTAATTTTTGTGAAATTTTATTAATTTTTTCAAGAATTAGATTTTTTCTTTCCTCAAAAGAAGGCACTACCCCCTCTTTTTTTAATAACTTCTCATAATCTCTTGGGGAATTTATTTCAATAATTTTATTACCAAATAACCTGTTTCCCCTTGTCTTATTGGAGGTTTTAACAGGAATAGGTAGTTCGAGAATTTCCTTGTTCCATAAAGATAATATCCATCTTACAGGTCTTGCAAAGGTAAAATTTTCACTATTCCATTTCATCTTTTTAGGAAAGGGAATTTTCTTTAAAATTTGAGCTATGTTTTCTTTTATTATCTCCCTTGTATCTTTCCCCCCTTTTTTTACTTTAATAAATACATATTTTTTCCCTTCTATTTCTTTTATGTAAATTGACTTCTCATCACCTTTATTACTTTCAAGGAATCTTTTTAATACTTCACTTTTTTCTCCTTTTTCATTAAAGGCAATATTAAGGGGTGGTCCTTTTATTTCTTCTTCATATTCTTTCTGTTTTTCTGAGACATTTTCAATGAACACCGCGAGTCTCCTCGGTGAGCCAAAAACTTTTATATCTTTAAATTCTATTTCTTCCTCTTTAAACAAATTTTCAATTTCTTCTTTTAATTTTAAAACAAATAGGTTTATTGAAAAAGGTGGTAATTCTTCGGTTCCGATTTCAAGAAGATAATCAGCCATTTTTTTCTATGTACCTTTTTGCCACAAGGTTTGCAAGTTTCCTTATTCTTTGAATCATCATCTGTCTTTCAGCAGGTGATATAACACCTCTTGCATCGAGGATATTAAAGGCATGGGAAATTTTAATTACTCCATCATAGGCAGGCATAATAAGGTTTTTCTCGATTAGTTTCTCTGTCTCTTTGTACATTTCTTCAAAAAAGTGTTTCCATAAATCAGGATTTGCTATGTGATAATAATATTCAGAGAACTCTTTTTCATTTTGCCAGTAAATATCTCCCCATTTTATATTTTCATTCCAATCTATATCAAAAATTGATTTTTTGTTCTGTAAAAACATTGCGATTCTTTCGAGTCCATAAGTAATTTCACAGGTTATGGGGTCAAGGTCTATTCCTCCTATTTGTTGAAAGTAAGTAAACTGTGTAATTTCAAGCCCATCAAGCCATACTTCCCAGCCAATTCCCCATGCTCCAAGAGTTTCTGATTCCCAATCATCCTCAACAAATCTTACATCGTGGTCTTCAATTTTAATTCCCAGTGTTCTTAAGGAATTAAGGTAGATTTCCTGAACATCTTCAGGTGGGGGTTTTAAAACTACTTGGTATTGAAAATACTGTAAAACTCTATTTGGATTATCTCCGTATCTTCCATCTTTAGGTCTCCTTGTGGGTTCAAAGTAGGCGCATTTCCATGGTTTTTTACCCAGACATCTTAAAAAAGTACCTGGATTAAAAGTTCCAGCACCAACCTCAGAATTATAAGGTGTAAAAATTATACAACCTTCCTTTTTCCAGAATTTATTTAGGTTTTCAATTATTTCCTGAAAATACATAGTTTAAATTTTATAATAAGTATTGATTTTCTATCAAAGTGGGGGTATAATTATTTCCAAGAGAAAGTCAGAGGGTTCAAATCCCTTGTTAAATTTTAAGGAGATTTAAAATGTTTGAAAAGGTTTCGGAAAAGGATGTTTCAAAGGCTATTACTGTTTCTTTTTTAAAAATGTTTGAAGGTATTATAGAAAGTGATGTTATAATAGTTGGAGCAGGACCTGCAGGTTTAACTGCAGCAAGAGAACTGGCAAAGGAAGGTTTAAATACCCTCGTAATAGAGAGAAATAATTATCTTGGTGGAGGTTTCTGGCTTGGGGGTTTCTTTATGAATAAAGTTACTTTTAGAGCTCCTTCACAGGAATATTTAAAAGAGATAGGTGTGAGGTTTGAAGAGATAAATCCGGGTCTTTATGTTACTGACGGTGCACAGGCCTCATCAAAATTAATTGCGGCAGCCAGTGATGCAGGTGTTAAATTTTTGCAGTTAACAAAATTTGATGATGTTGTAATAAGAGAGGATAATGGAACTTCAAGGGTTTCTGGTGTTGTTGTAAACTGGTCTCCCGTGGAGGGTTTACCAAGACAGATAACCTGTGTTGACCCTATTGGTCTTGAATCGAAGTTTGTTATAGATGCATCAGGGCATGATGCCTTTGTTGTAAAAGCTCTTGAACAGAGGGGTTATATAAAGTTAAAGGGTTTGGGTGCAATGTGGGTTGAGGCTTCAGAGGATGCTGTTGTTGAACATACAGGAGAAGTTTTCCCGGGTCTTGTAGTCGCAGGAATGGCAGTTGCTGAAACTTTTGGTCTCCCAAGAATGGGTCCAACCTTTGGTGCAATGCTACTTTCAGGTAAAAGGGCTGCTGAAATAATCGTAGAAAAACTGAAGGCAGGACTAAAGGTCTGAATAATTTCTGAAAAAACACGGCTCTTTTTATCAAAGGGCTTATATAATTTTAGTAGAACTAAATAATAAAAAAATCAAACCAGGAGCGCTACCTTTAACTTTATTTAATGGTAAATATCTTTATATTGGTTCAGCAAATGGAAGATCAGGTTTTAAAAGGGTAAAAAGGCATATTGAATTATCAGAGGGTAAAAGGAAAAATAAAAGGTGGCATATTGATTATTTACTTACAGAAGGAAAAATTAAACTTGTTGTTTTGATTGAGAAAAAGAATAAAGAAAGACTTGAATGTGAACTGGCGAGAATTTTTTCAGAGAAATATGAAATCCCACTTAAAAAATTTGGTTCAACAGATTGTGAATG
>CBFGJR010000263.1:0-6268 GCA_965649145.1 Caldifarciminota bacterium
ATCCAAATTTAAGAATAACTGCTTCCTGCAGAGTCTGTATGGTAGAAGTTGAATTAAAGGGTAAAAAATTTCTTGTAACGAGCTGCTCTACCTATCCACAGGAAGATATGAAAATTTTCCCCTATTCTGAAAAATCAAAAGAGGCAAGGGCTAATATTTTGGAGTTTATGCTTATACATCATCCCATAGATTGCCCCTTATGTGAAAAGGGAGGAAAATGCGACCTTCAGGATTTTAGCTATAAATTTGGAAGAAGCTTACCTTCTTCTACCTATAAAAAAATACTCTTTCAAAAACAGAAATTGAATGGTCTTTTAAGATTCTATCAAACAAGATGTATATTATGTTATAGATGCTCAAACTTCTGGAGAGAAGAAGTTTACTCTGATGAGTGGCTCTCCTTCAAAAGGGGAAAAGAAAGTTTTGTAGGACCCTTTGAAATAGAACTCAAAGATAACATTCCCTTCTTAGGATATTTAACCCACATATGCCCTGTGGGTGCAATTCTTGACGATAAAGATTTCAGGTTTGGACCAAGACCATGGGACCTTGATGAAATAGAGAGTTCATGTTTTTTATGTTCAACAGGGTGCGAACTTAAATTCTGGGTAAAAAATCCAAGAAGAGAAAAGGTACTAAAATCAGGAATAAAAAGGAAACCAGATAAAATCTATAAGGTCCTTGCAAAAGATAATTTTGAAAATCCGACTATATTCTGTGACAGAATTTTTTATGGCAAGGATTTTATCTCAAGTGATAAAAGAACTTTTAAAGGACTTTTATTAAAGGAATTTAAAGATAAATTAAAAGAAGCACTAAAAAAATTTGACCCTGATGAAATCTGCTTTTTCATTTCTCCAAGGGACACAGATTCTGCTTTAAAAAAAATTAAAAGTTTCCTTTTGAAAAATGATATTAAAAATATAGTAATTTTACCTTCTGGTATATGTGAGGGTGCAGAGAAGGTGAAATCTGAAGTAAATTATTCAGATTTTGAAAACTCCTTTACACTTATTTATTACTCTCTTATAGATTATTCACATCCTGTTATAGGATTTGAACTCTTCAGGATAATGAAGGAGGGGGAAAGGATAAAAAAAGTAAAATTTTTCAATTTTGGAAATAAAGAGAAAAAAAATAATTTTTTTATGGTTCTATCTGGCTTTGAGGATAGATTCTTTAAAAATTCCCAAATTTCTCTAAAAATGGAACTTAAAAAATCCTATGAATTTCTTTTGGATCTTTTTACGCTCTTTTACAGGGAAAGAGGAGAAATCCCTGAACTTAAAGATTTTAAGGCTTTAAATAAATTCTTTTTTGAGGAGGAAATAAAAAGGAGAAAACTTTATTACAGGGAGAGTAAAGAAATTTTTGAGAAAATAAAAAATTATGATAATTTTATTTTAGTTTTTAATGATATGTTGCCGCCAAAAATTCAGGTTCTATTTTATTTATTATCAAAATTTCACGAAAGAGGAAAAATTTTAAACTTAAGGAGTGCATTCAATACAGAGGGATTTTTAAGGGTTTTTGAGGAAATTGAATTTAAAAATTTAAAAGAAATAAAAGAAAAAATAGAAAGGGGAAAAATAAAGAGTCTAATCTTTTATAGGATTGAACCCTTTTATGAAATTAAAGATGAAAATTTTTTAAAATTTTTAAATAATTTAGAAGTTTTTTACATCAATTCCATTAAACCTAAAAATGAAAATAATTTTAATTCTCTTTTTATAAAAACACCCTTTGAATACGGTGGAGAATTTATAAACAATTTGGGAGAAAAGAGAAAGATAGCAAAAATTTTTGATACACTCTTTGATGCCTATGACCCAGAAGATCTATTTGATGAGGAAGAAATTGAAACTAAAAGCTTTTTTCAAAATAAATTAGACCTTACTTATCTTCTCAAAAATGATATAGAGGAGATTGATTTTTTTGTAGAAAAACCCAGTCTCTGGGATATAAATCTTTTATTTTCAGAGAATATAAAAAGGGATTTTGAAATTGAAAATTTAAAACCGATAGTAAGTTTAAAAAGATTATTTTATAAATAGATAAAAGTTTTAAAATGTTATTTGGTGGAATTGATTTATCAATCAGTGATAAAAATACTTCTTTATGTTTTATTGAATATTCAAAAAAGATAAAAATTGTATTCTTAAAGGATAAAATATCGGAAAATGAAATTATAGAAACAGTTAAAAAATATAAGCCCCTTTATCTTTCAATAGATGCCCCTTTAATCTGGAAAAAAATGGAAGATAGAAGGGAAGATAAGAGCTTAAGAAGATACTTCATTGAAAGAAAAATTAAAGTTCCAGGGATATTACCCTTTTATGTTAAAAGTATGTATGAAATTTCAAAAAAGGGAAGGAGAATTTATTTAAAATTGAGAAAAATAACAAAGGTTCTTGAAACCCATCCAACTGCTTCTTTAAGGGCATCTGGTTTTATTGAGGATTATAAAAAAAATAAAAGAGATTTTAAAATGGTTTTAAATAAATTAAAAAATAAAATAGTTAATATAAACCTTTTAAAAAATCATAATGAACTTGATGCTCTCATATGTGCTATTTTTTCCCTTTATTTTTATAAAAAAGAAAAAATTTTCTTAGTAAGAAAAAAAAATCCTTACGGAATTATAAAAGAACTTTAAATTATTCTGCCTCTTCTCCTGGTTTTAAAACAATAACCTCGATATTAAGGGATGGGTCAAGATACTTTTTAAATTCATCAGAAGTTCCTGTAAGAATAGGAAAGGTTCCGTAGTGCATTGGAATCACATATCTTGGTTTTAAAAGTTTACAGGCATAACTTGCTTCAAGGGGGTCCATTGTATAATGGGAACCTATGGGTAAAAGGGCAAGGTCTGGTTTATAAAGTTCACCAATAATCTGCATACCAGCAAAAACTCCGGTATCGCCTGCATGATAGATAGTAAAACCATTTTCAAATTTTATAACAAAACCCGAAGCTGAACCACCTGGCAGAAGTTTATCCCCTTCCTGAATAGTTGAGGAGTGGGTTGCCTCTGTTTGAATTATCTCAATATCTCCATCCTTTATATGTCCCCCTATATTCATACCTATTGCATTTTTAACTCCCTTTGAGGAAAGATAAAGGGATATTTCATGAATTGCATAAACCCTTGCATTTTTCTTTTTTGCAATTTCTATAGCATCACCAATATGGTCTGAATGCCCATGGGTTAAAAGAATTATATGGGCATCATCATAATCCTTTGAAGGAGAAGAAGGATTACTGAGCCAGGGGTCAATAAAAATAACCCTCCCCGCAGGTGATATTAACCTGAAGGCAGAATGCCCATAATATTTTATTTTAATACCATTAAATCTTTTCATAGTTTTTTTATTATAAATTAAAAAAGCTTTTCTATCCAATCCTTTATGTTATAATTTTCTTTAACAAAAAGAAAGGCATTTTTTAAGATATATTCTCTTAAATCTTTATTTTCAATTAATTCAATAACTTTAAAAGCAAAATCTTTTTCATCTTTTGCTATTAAAAGGTGTTTTCCATCTGAAACATTCATGCCCTCAGTACCAACCTCAGTTGTTACAACAGGAGCACCGCATTTCATTGCCTCAAGTATTTTAACCTTTATTCCTGTTCCAAATCTAAGAGGAGAGATGAAGGAAACTGCTTTTTCATAAAAGGGGTCAACATCAGGGACATTTACAAAAACCCTTACATTCTTCTCTTTCTCCCATTTTTTCTTTAAATCTTCACTTATATTTGAACCAACAATAAAAAATTCAATTTCAGGATGAACTTTTCTTATATGGGGAAAAATTTTATTCAAAAAATAATTAACGGCATCGGGATTTGGTGCATAATCCATTTTTCCAACAAAAAGGATATAGTTCTCTTTTTCTTTAATTTTTAAATCCCCATCAATTTTTAAAAGGGGTGGTAAAATATTTACATTTTTTATTCCAATAGAATTTAAATATTTTTTATCCTTTTCAGAGTTAGTTAGAACTAAATGGTAGAATTTTGTCCATTTTTTTTCATACTTTTGCATCATCTTTATCTCATAGGACAAAATTAATTTTTTTGTAAAATTGTTTTTTAAGATTATCTTAATTAAAGAGGGTAAATTTTCAAGAGCTTCACCAAAGGGATTTTCTATTTCCCTTATAAAACTTTTCATTTTAATGTATTTAAGGGATTGTGGGTCATCCATATTTAAGATTAATCTTTTATCTTTAAAATTTATATAAGGGAAAATGTGGGCAATTCTTATGTAATCAACAAAAATGATATCAGGATTGATTTCTTTTGCAAAATTTTTTAATCTTTTAAAACTTTTGGGATTTATATAAAAGACAATTTCAAAAGGTTTTTTAAAAAAGGAAAAAAATAGATTTTTTAAAAAAAGGAATTTTGATTGTGTTAAAGAAAATTCAACCTTTTCAAAAAAGGAATCATCAAAAATCTTAAAAATTGGAAAGGAAAATAAATAAATTTTTTTATCATTTTCTTTTAGTTTCTTTAAAAGATAAAAAATTTTTTTCCTTAAACCTGAAATAGGTGGAAAAAAAGGCTGTGAAGTTATAAAAAGGATTTTCATTTTAAAAATTTTATAATTAAAATTTTAAGGGATTCCATTTCCCTTTATATTTTCAAAAAGAATGTTTTATAATAAGTAATGTTAGATGCATTAAAAATCAAAACAAATCGTGTAATCTTTTTAATAAATTTTCTTTTATTCCTCCTTTCTTATTTTTTTTATATTTATCTTTTATCAGAAACTCAAATTAAAATCATCTATGTTATAAAACTTTTGATTTTTTTGCTTTTTATCCTATTCCTTTTAATGGGAAATTTTTTTAAAAATTTAATTTTTTTACTTCCCTTTTCCTTAATATTTAAATTAGCAATAAATATTGAATATAATGTCTACCCGAGAGTTTTAAAACAGGAGTTATCTACAATTATAATCCCCTTTAAATTATTTAACTTTTTTATTTTATTATTTGGTTTTTTCCTCATCTTATATTTTTTAAGTGGAAATAGTCTGAGGGAAAAAATACCCCTCACAAAATATCTGATTTTTTATATTTTATGGGCTTTTCTTTCAATAATCTGGTCTTTAAAAAAAGATTATGCCTTTTTCAACTCCTTTTTACTTTTAATTAACACCCTTATATATTTTATGGGCTATATTTTCTTAAAAGATAAAAAAGATTTAAATAAATTCCTTTCAATTTTGCTAATTTTTCTTTTAATAAATATTTTAATTTCTTTTTTTCAGTATTTTTATCCTGAATCCTTCTTAATCAAATTCTGGAAAATAGAACAGGTGGCTTATTACTGGACACAGAGAACAAGAGGAATCTTTTATCATAGTAACAGTTTTTCTGCCTTTCTTGTGCTTTCCTCTATTTTTATACTGAGTTTTACTCTTTATGAAAGAAATAAAAAAATAAGAAATTCCCTTTTTTTAATTTTATTACTCTCAGTTTTATCCCTTATTTTCACTTTATCGCGCTCTGGCTACCTTTCTTTATTTTTAGCACTTATTCTTTATAATTTTTTATATTTAATAAAAAGAAAAAGAGTAAAAAGTCTTTTTATTTATCCTTTATTTATATTCCTTTTGCTTATCATAATTCTTTTTTTAATAAAGATTTTTCTTCCTTCAATATATCTCAGAATTTTATCTATTTTCTGGGGTAAAAGGGATATAAGTATATGGGCAAGGACTTTATTCTGGGAAAAGTGTATAAAAATATTTCTTGAAAAACCCTTAACAGGTATTGGAATAGGGCAGTTTGCCTTCCAGAAAATTTCCCATATACACTTACACGCCCATAATGTTTTCTTCAATATTTTAGCAGAGCTTGGCTTACCCGGATTACTTCTATTTTTAATCATTATTTACAAGATATTTGAATTTCTAATTAAGTTATATTTAAAAATTGAATCAAGGGAAATATACTTAATAATAGGACTCCTCGTTGGCTGGATTACAATAATATTCCAGTTAAGTTTTGATTACTTCTTTTTAAATGCAATTATAGATATGGAAATAAAATTCTTTTTTATTTATCTTCTTTTAACTTTTTTAATCCCGGGGACTTATTTAAAGGATTATGTTAAAGGGTGAGGGATTTTTCAAGGGTTCTATATGGAATCTTTTTGGAGTGGGAGCAGAAAAATTTTTAAACTTCCTTTTAAACATATTTATAATCAGATTTTTTGGAAAGGAGATTTTCGGTATTTTTTCTTTAACAACAGGAAT
>CBFGJR010000264.1:0-6267 GCA_965649145.1 Caldifarciminota bacterium
ATTAGAAAAATGATAAAAGATAAAATATTGTTAGAAAAATTTGAGAGTAATTTTATTAAAAATTCAAATCACAGTATAGAAAAGAATTTTGAAATCTTTGAAAACCTCTTGAAATTCGCAAAGGAAATAAAAAAATTTCCATCTCAAAACCTTCTTGAAGGAATTGAAACAGATATAAAATATGCAAGGGCTATAAATGGAATTAAAAGAACTGATTAAAAATGTTGCTAAAGCATTACATAAAAAAAGAATTAAATATATGATAATTGGTGGTCAAGCAGTGTTAATCTATGGAGAGCCAAGATTAACAAGAGATATTGATATAACTCTTGGAATCGGGGTTGAAAAATGTGGAATAATTGAAGAAATTATAAAAGATTTAAGTTTGAAAATAATTCCTGAAAATCATATTGATTTTGTAAAACAAACTATGGTTTTACCTGTAATAGATGAAAAAAGTGGAATGAGGATAGATTTTATTTTTTCCTACTCAGAATATGAAAAAGAAGCACTAAAAAGAGTAAATAAAATAAAAATAGATGATATAGAAGTATCCTATGCTTCAGTAGAAGATTTAATTATTCATAAAATTATTGCAGGCAGAGAAAGGGATTTAGAAGATGTCAAAAATATTCTTTTAAAAAACAGAGATATTGATAAAAAATATATCAAAAAATGGCTTTTAAAATTTGAAAGTGTAACTGATGAAAAACTCCTTGAAAGATTTGAAAATTTATTAAGGAGATGTCAGTTATGAGAAGTTTTAATGATTTAATTAATAAAGTATATCAAAGGAATTCAATAAACTTTGGGGTGTGCCAAAGCTTATCTCTTGGCATCACGAAACTAATAAAACGTGATATAATTGAGAGAACTAAATTTAAAAGCGATTTTTTGAAAGGATTTAAAGATTATAGATTTAATGTTTCAATTTTAAACATTCTGAACATAAAAGCTAAACTTAATTCTCAAATTCAATCTTTAGAAAGTCAAGGATATAAAAAAATTTTTTCAGATTCTTTAAAAACTCAATCTCGCCTTATAATCGGGCTTGGCTCTGCGCATGTTCTTGAAACCTCTATAACCTTACATCATATCTATGGAATTCCTTATATTCCAGGAAGTGCTTTAAAAGGTGTATGTAGAATGGTTAGTTTTTGGAAGATTGCTGAAAGAAAAAATATTTTAAATGATGAAAAGGAACTGGAAAATCTTCAAAAAGAATTCTATGGTGAGCTATCTTCAAATAAAGAAATTTTAAAATATCAACTTCTCTTTGGAGCACAGAATTTTAAAGGTCTTTTACTTTTTCTTGATGCTTATCCAGAACTTCAAAATAACGACCCAATTTTTGACTTAGATATTATGAATGTACATTATCAGAGTTATTATAACGATGATAGGGGTCAAACCCCACCCGGTGATTGGGAAAATCCAGTTCCAATAGTTTTCTTAACGGTTAAAGAAGGGATAAAGTTTAAATTCAATCTTCTTTTTGATGCGTTCAGAGCAAATGAGATTTTAAAAATGAAAGAAGAAGGCTTTAAAAAAGTTATGCCCTATAAAGCAAAAGAGTTATTGATGGAATTTGAAAATAGCCAGGATAAACTAAAAGATGAAATAAATGATTTACTTGAAGAAGCATTAAAAGAATTTGGAGTTGGTGCAAAAACAAGGCTTGGTTATGGAATATTTGAATGAAATAATCAAGTTCAACATAAAAAGTAAAAACAACTTCACTTTGATTGAATTTGAATTAACAAGGGAACTCGAGCCTTCTGATTTAAAGAGTATCAATCCTCCTGACCCTGTGAGCAGCAATTTCGCAAAAAATTTAATTATTCTGAGTGGGAGAGGACCCATCTGGCTCTACGCATATTTGATTCATTATTATCACCCTACAAAGGGCATAGCCATTTTTGATCCCAGACTAAATGGTGCTGTAATAGTAGAATCTCATTCCAAAGAATTTAAAATAGGTGATTTAATAAAAAGGGAGGATTTTGTATGAAAATTTTAATTTCTACATGGGGAAATCCAAAAACATGGAGTCGTGTATCCTATCGGTATAAAGATGAAGAAAAGAAGAACGTTAAAGATCCTTTATTACTTATAAAAGAAACGGAAGAAATAGATAAAACAATTATTGTGTCTATTGATACATTATTTGATGAGACATTATTTGATGAGAATTCTATTGAGGTAGAAAAGTATGAAAAGGTTAGAGAAAGAGCAGAAGAAGTGATAAAAAATTTTTGTATAGAGGAAATGGAGTATACTCCGGATAAGATAATTATTTCTTTTGGGGTTGGGGAATTTAATAAGACAAAATTTATAGGTAATGCGATGGATTGCTATTTTTTACTTTTAAAAGAATTAAGTTTTACATTTACGGAATGGCTAAAAAACGATAAAGGAAGTGAAGAAATTGAAATTTATTTGGATATTAGTCACGGAATAAATTTTCTGCCAGTTTTGTGTTATAGGGCATTGAAAGAAATATTACAGATTTTATCTTATAGTGTAAACATAAAACTAACCGTCCTTAACTCGGATACATACATAAGAAGTCCAAAACCCGCAAATGATACATACAAATTAAATGTAAATATAATAGAGGAAGATAAAGTTTTACCTAGGGTTTATATTACTAAAAGTGATAAAAACCCGATTGCCCCGTTTTGGGGGTTAACCGATGAGGAGAAAAAAGGAATAAATATAATTCTTAGAAATATAAAAATAGAAGAGAAAATTTTTGTATTCCTTTCTTCTTTTATTTTTGCTATTCCTCATTTTGTTATTTCCTATTTGCCTGGCGCAAAAAATTTAGAGAAGAAAATTAAAAAAATAATGCAAGAATTAGAAAAGAAAATTGAAATAATAAAACCAAAAAATGGAAAATTAGAAATTAAAAGAAAAATTCAATTTACTTCCAATTTTGAAAATCTTATAAAAGCTTATATTCTCAGTTGGGTATTAAATAAAAATAAAATTTCCCAAAAAACTGAAATTTCTATTGAGGATATTAAAATAATTAAAGAAAAAATTTGGGAGAAAAATTTCCCAACAGAATCTAATAGAATAGATGTGGAAATCAAAGGGATTAATGAGATAAAAGAAAGATTAAAGAATAAATGGAAGAGTTATGCATCATATCTTGGTAAAAGAGAAAGTAATCAGATTGATAAGAGGAATTTTTTTGCTCACGCAGGTTTCGAACATAACATAATAAAAATTAGAAAAAATAATGATATAATTGAAATTCGTATAAATTCAAAGTTGAAAAAGGAAGCTTTAAATCTTTTAAAAGGAGTTTTGCCAAGGAGTTAAATATGCCTGATTACAAACTTAAATTAAAAGCTCTTCTTCATGACCCAATTGATAAGCAATATGTAATGTGGGAGTTAAAGAAAAAGCATGAAGAAGTTGCTGAGGAATATTTTAGAAAACTTATTGAAGAATCTCTTGAAGATGAAAATGTTAGAATTGCTGACCTTCTTGCCTCTGCAATAAGTAGAATCGTAGTTGCACCTAAATTTGAAAATGAAGATTTAAAAAAGAAATTTGAGGAAGAAACTAAACCTGACCCTGGAAAAAATGAAATAATATTTATTGACCCTTTTTCTTTAAAAACTAAAATTTATGACAAACCATCTAATGAAAATGAAGTAATTCAATTTTTTGAAAATTTAGGTAAATGCACATTTGCAAATCAAGAAGAAAGAGCGAAATCATTTTTCCTATTTCTTTGGCGTTTTCTTCCTGAAATTTTTCCCTGGATAAATACCCATCCAGCAGATTCAAGAGCACCTAATCATTCAATTTATGACCATCTTGTTCAAACCTCAGCAATAGTTTCCTGTCTCCCAAAACCAGCATTTTTACTTTTTACAATTGGACCTGTTCAGGAATTTATTTCTACAGCAAGAAAAACAAGCGATTTATGGGCAGGAAGCTACATTCTTTCTTATTTAATTTACAAAGCAATTGAAGTAATATTAGAAAAACTTGGTCCAGACAATATCATCTATCCAAATCTTCTAAGAAATCCGCTTGTTGATAGATGGCTTTATGAAAAAATTAAAGATACAGCAATTAAGAAGGAATTTGAAAAGGAAATATGGTTTGAGAAGTTTAAGAAGTTTGAGAATAATGATCATTCAGATGAAACTTTAACAATTGCTAACTTTCCAAATAGATTCCTCGCCATAGTTCCCTTTGATGATAAGAAAAAAGAAATTGCGAAGGAGTGTAAAAATAAAATCTTGGGGGAATTTGATAATTGGGTTGAAAAATTAAGTGACCTTGGTGAAGTTAAGGATGCAATCAACCAGAATAAGAATGTAAAAGGAAAAATCAAATCACACTTAAAAGACTATTTCCAGGTTTACTATGTTTATCTTCCCTGGTTTAATTCTGACTATACAGATGTCCAGACAATCCTAAATGAATACAATGATTTAGTTGGTGAGAATAAAGTTTATGATGCAGTAAAGATTATTGCGGAACATCCATATTATACACCTTCAAATGTTGGAATTGCTTATTCTCTTCTTTGTGAACTTACAGATAGATTTTTAGCATCAAGAAAAATGTATAGAAATTTTGAAGGTATTGGTGAGCAAAAGGGTGAAAAATGCCATTTATGTGGAAATTATGATATCTTAAATATTAAATGGGAAAAATTAAAAAAAGGAATTGTAAGAGAAAAAGAAAGGCTTTGCGGAGTTTGCTTTATAAAAAGAATTTTCCCTTCTTTAATAAATGAAATTTTAGGGATAGACAAGGTGAAATTTCCATCAACTTCAGAGATGGCGACCGTTTT
The DNA here is from genome assembly GCA_965649145.1 of Caldifarciminota bacterium. GTDB lineage: Bacteria > Hydrothermota > Hydrothermia > Hydrothermales > JAJRUZ01 > JBCNVI01. Next base: position 4,826 of record CBFGJR010000264.1, read on the forward strand.
ATGGAAAAAGGAAATGAAGGATGATAAGGTTAATGAGTTTAAAAATAAGTTTGAGGCATTTAAAGACAAAGTAGGAAAAGATAAAATTCCAGATAGTCAAAGTGTGCCCAAATTAAAAAATCATCCGCTTTATGAAATAGATGGTCAATGGTTTTTTGAAAGTTCTTATAGAAAGGAATATTTAGAAAGGGAATATGGGATTAGTGAAAAGGAATTTAATAGTGCAAAATCTGAAATAGATAAAATTCTTGAAACTATAAGGTCTTTTGAGAAGAAACCGTCAACTTATTATGCTATTTTGATGATGGATGGGGATGAAATGGGGAAGTGGTTAAAAGGGGAAAAGATGCCCAAAATAGAGGAGTTAATTCATGAGAAGGCAAAAAATGCTTTAAAAAAATATTCTGATGGCGAAGATAAGGAGAAGCTTCAAGAACTTCTTTGTTCAAAACATCCCATCTCAGCATCAATCCATCAAGGTTTTTCAAGAAAACTTTCTGAATTTGCCTTAAAAAAAGTAAGGGATATAGTAGAGAATCAAAACTATGGAAAGCTCATTTATGCTGGTGGTGATGATGTTTTAGCATTTTTGCCTGCTGAAAAAGTATTTGATTGTGCATATACTTTACAAAAAACTTTTAAAGATATACTCGGAGAGGAAGCATCAATGAGTGCTGGGATAGTAATTGTTCATCACAAGTATCCTTTAAAATTAGCACTAAATAAAGCAAGAGAAGCAGAAAAGGAGGCAAAAAATAATTATGGAAGGGATGCTTTCTGTATTTATTATTTATCAAGAGGGGGAGAGGAAAGAAAAACAGGAGGGAAATGGAAAATAAATGATTTTATTAAGGAACTGATTTGTCTATTTGAACAGCAAAAGGTTTCAAAAGGATTTGGCTATGAATTATTAGAGAGTATAAGCAAATTAGAAAAGAAAGAATTAGTGGAGGTGGAATTGAAAAGGATTTTAAAGAGGAAATTAAAAGTTGAAAGACCCGCAAGTGGAAAATTAGAAGAGTATATTAAGAAGTTTTTAATGGTATTGGAGGAATATAAGGATAAATTAAAAGATTTTGGGGAGATGATTGTTATTATAGAAAGAGTTTTTGGTTAGTTTGATGAAATTAAAAAATTTTAATGAGTTTGGCTAATAATGTTAAAAGAGGTTATAATGTGAAATAATCAAATGTTCTTTGAAAATTGAGTTGGGTTTTTACAAAGTTGGAGGTTTGACGCAAAAATTTAAAAATATTTTTTGAAATTTATTCTAAATCAATAAAATTTTTACGGTTTCAATCCGCCAAAGAGGAATTTAAACTTATCCTTTATCCACTTCAAGCGCAATTGTCAAATAAAGTTTCAATCCGCCAAAGAGGAATTTAAACGAATTTGCTGAAATTGTCTTCAAAATCACAAAGAATGTTTCAATCCGCCAAAGA
>CBFGJR010000265.1:0-6178 GCA_965649145.1 Caldifarciminota bacterium
CACCTACAATTAACTTTAATTTTCCTCTATATTTAACTTTCGTCTTTCCTGTATCATGAACATTGCATTCTGTTTCAAAATCGGAAACGGGTTTGAGTTCAACTTCACTTATATAAAGGGTATCTTCTTCTGGTATTCCCATAATTCCATATTTTCTATCAATTGAAGGGCACTTAAAATGATTGAGATGGGTTTCAAGATAACCTATTATTTTTAGAATATCCGGGGAAACTCCGAATTCCTCTGCTGCTTTTTCTATCATTCTATTATAATTTTCAAGTTCCTTAATTCTTTCATAAGGAGGAGCAGATATTATGAATAAAGTTAAAATTTTAAACATCTTTTCCCTCCTTTTTATTTTAAAGGATTATCTTTTTTAATTTCCTCTCCAAGCATTAAACCAAGTACCATTATTATAACACTTATAATAATTAGCTGGGCAATTATTGCTTTATTTAAAATAAGAACAGAAGCTGAGGATTGAATTGAAATAAATAATAAAATATTAATCAGACCTTTTGGTATCACAAATAAAAGGGGTCGCAGTGAAAGTTTAAAAATTTGAAGTTGAATCACTCTGATAACAATAATACTGATTATTATTATAAGTGAAAAGGTAAATGAATTTATATCCAGTAAATCTTTAATTTCAATTGAATAACCAAATAAAATAAAAAATAGAGTTTTTATTAAAAAGGTGGCTTCAATAACAAAATCCATAAATTTTCTTGTTTCCTGGTCCAGAACCTCTGGTTTAAACTTATCAATCCATTTATAATTCTTTAATAGCTCAAAATTTCCAATCATCAGTCCAAAAATTAAAACAAAAACTAAAAAAACTACCCCCTTTATTGGTAAGGAGAAAATTAAGAATTAAAATACCCAGAATATCATGAAAACTCGTTTCATAAACAACAAATTCTCTATTTTTCATTGAAAGATTTTTTGTGCTTGGAATGGCAACAGAACTGCTGATTATTGAAAGGGGAAGTGCATTAATTAAGGCATCTTTTAAATTAACATTTTCAAAATACATAAACAATAATGCTATAAAAAATAACAAAGTAATTACCAAAAAAATGCTTCCAAAATAAGAAGACATAATGTAATAATTACAGCTTCTGTCATAATCTTTTTTCAAAAATTTTCTTTAAATCCTCCCGGATATCACATACCTCTTTTCAAAAGGCAATTTAATGAAACCTTACGAAACTCATTAAATTTGACACTATACTAACACATTTCTGGCAGTATGAAAGCTTTTATATAAAATCTCTCTCTTTCTTTTAAAAGAACAAGACAGGATGAGTATCTGAATTTTACAATTTCTTCATTTTCATCATTTACTAATAAAAGTGAAGTTAATTTTGAAAGATGGGGAAGGTGTCCAACCAGCATGATACCTTCTTCTTCCTTCAATTTCTCTGCCCAGAATTTCGGGCTGTCCAGAGGAGAAAGATTTTCACCCTGAATAACACCCTGGGGAGGATTTAAAATTTTTGCAAATATTTCAGCAGTTTCCCTTGCCCTTACCTTTCCACTGTGAATTATTATATCTGGTTTTAAATTTATCCTTAAAAGGAATTCAGCAACTCTTTTACTTTCCTCCTTCCCTTTATCCTTCAGGTGCCTTTCAGGGTCCTCAGTGTCAGATTTTGCTTCGCCATGCTGAACTAAAAAAATTTCCTTCATTTATTAATCAACTGCTATACAGGTAACCGTTCTTTGAACTCCTCCTATTTTCTGGATTTTGTTCACTATAAGGGAACCAAGAGATTTTAAGTCCTGTGCAGAAACATAAAGAATTAGATCGTGTAAACCTGTTACAAGATGTGCCTCATGAACACCTTCAATTTTTTTAACTTTTTCAAGAACATCCATATGCTTACTTGCTTCTACATTTACAAGAACAAATGCTTTAACCATTATTCACCTCCTTTTTTGATTTTTAATTTTAAGATTTAAATTATAAATAAATCAATAAAAATATCTTGTAGAGATGCCTCAAAAGTTTATTTTAAGTCCCAATCAAAATTTCCTCATTTGGAGAAAATATCAAGTAAAGCCTCTTCAATTTTAGGAAACTTAAATTTATAACCTTGTTTTAATAAATTTGAAGGTTTAATCCTTTGGTTCTGTAATATCAAATTTTCAGCCATTTCACCCATAAAAATTTTTAAAAAAAAATCAGGAATATAAAGTATTATTGGTCTTTTAAAAACTTTTGCCAGAGTTTCATAAAATTCTTTTGACCTTACAGGTTCTGGTGAAACTAAATTATAAGTACCCCTTAAATTTTTGTTTTCAATAAAAAAGTAAAAAATCTCATAAACATCTTCAATGTGAATCCAGGATATCCACCTCCTTTTATCACCTATTTTTGTCCCGAAAATCCTGAAAGGAAATTCTATTTTTTTAAGAAAACCACCTTTTCCCAAAACAATACCAAGTCTTGCAATAACTTTCCTTATTCCCATATCATCTATAAGAGAGGTTCCCTTCTCCCACTCCTCTACTACATAAGAAAGAAAAGAATTTCCTTTTTCCCCTTTCTCATCCACTTCTTCTTCACCACCTTTATAATAACCTATGGCAGAAGCTTGGATAAAAACTTTTGGTTTTTTTTTAAAAGTTCCTATAAATTTACAGAGTTTCCTTGTAAAATTTACCCTGCTTGAAAAAATTTTCTCTTTTTTAGTTTTAGTCCATCTTAATGAAAAAATATTTTCTCCAGCAAGATTAATTACAGCATCAAAACCGTCTATTTTTGAATCCCCGATTATTTCCTTTCCATCCCATAAAAAAGCTTTAAATTTTGCTTTCTCAGGTTTCCTTGTGATAACAAAAATTTCATTTCCCATTTCAGAAAACTTTTCTGAAATATAACTGCCTATAAAACCGGTTGCACCTGTTATAAGAATTTTCATTTAAACAAATATTAAAAGAAACCCTGCTAAAAGAGAAAGAAAGGAACCAATTAAAAAGGGAATTTTAAGTCCAAAGGTCTCCCAGAAAATTCCAAATATAAAAGAGGCAATTAAAAGACCTATACCTTGAAGAAAGTAAAAAAGTCCAAAACCTGTTCCCTTTTTATCCTCTGGTAAAAAATCAGATATTATTGCCCTTTCAATACCCTCTGTAAATCCATAATAAATTCCATAGAACATAAACAAAAATAAAAAGGCTTTTAAATTACTTGCAAAAGCAAAACCAAGATAAGATAGAGAATAGATAAGCCACCCTGAAAAAAGAATTCTCTTTTTCCCAAATCTATCAGCCAGAAAACCAGCAGGCATAGAACTCAAGGATTTGATTAGATTTAATACACTCCATAACAAAGGTAAACTTGCTAAAAAAAGACCTTCCTTTTTTGCTTTTAAGATTAAAAATGCATCAGAAGAATTGGAAATAGTAAAAATAAAAAAAACAAAAAGAAAAAAATAATATTTAAAAGGCAATTTAAAGTAAAAAGAAAAACTTTCCCTTTTTAAAATTATATTTTCTCTCTTTTCTTCTTTTACAAAAATTAAAATTGATAAAACAGCAAATAAGCCAGGAATTAAAGAAAAATAAAATATCCATCTTATTGAAAAATGTGTGATAAGTAATAAAGCAAAAAGAGGTCCAATAAATGCTCCTAAATGGTCCATCGCCCTCTGAAAGGAAAAAGCTTTACCTGAATGTTCCTTTGAAACTGATAAAGCAATTAAAGCATCTCTTGGAGCACTCCTTATCCCTTTACCTGTTCTATCAAAAAATCTTAATAAAATAACCTGAAAAATGTTATTTGCAAATCCAAGGAGAGGTCTTGTTATTGCAGCAAGGAGATAACCTGAAACAACAACTTTTTTTCTTTCCTTAAACTTATCTGAGAAATAACCTGAAATGAGTTTAAAAGTGCTTGAAGTAAATTCAGCAATACCTTCAACAATTCCAAGCCCCTTTGCACCCTGTTTTAGGGTCTCTGCTATAAAAACAGGGAGTAAGGGATGAATTATCTCCGATGCAATATCATTAAAAAGGGAAGTTAAACCAAGAAAAAATGTATTTCTATTTAGCCAGTTTTTCATAATTTAAAAATTTAAGAAGTATTATAAAGGAAATAATTCCTGGAATAACAATAATTCCCCACATAATTAAAGGTGTTTTTATAAATAAATCAAGGGAAAATCCCCCATATACAGGTGCACTTGCCCATCCAAGACCTTCAAAAAGACCAAGAAAACCTAAGTATAAACTTTTTTTATCCTCTTTAGCATAAAGTGTAGCAACTGTTGTTACAAGGGGCAAAAGGAGCATTTCACCAGCAGTAAAAATAAAAACAAAAATGGCGAAATCCTTAAAATCCTTTGCGAAGGAAAATAAAAAGTATCCCAAGATATACAGAAAGATTCCTGTCAGCATAGCCCTTTTTATGCCCAATTTTTCAGAAAACCTTGTAAATAAAATTTGTAAAAAAACAACAGAAAGACCATTTATTGAAAAAAGATACCCTATAAAAATATTTGATAAACCTATTTCCTTCGCAAAAACAGGTAAGGTAGAAATCATCTGTCCTGCCAGGATAAAAATTAAATAAGAAGAAAATAAATAAATCAAAAAAAACTTATCCTCAAGAACTTCTTTTATTTCCTTTAAAAAAGAACTCTTATTCAAAAGGGACAGTCTGGGACACCTGATACCAAAATGAATTAAAGGAATAACAATAAAGGAAATTAAAGCAGATATAAAAAAAAGAATGAAATAAGAAAGAGAGGCTAAAAATCCACCCGCGGCTGGACCAAGAGCAAAACCTAAATTTGTTCCAATTCTTATAATTCCAAAAGCTTTAGGTCTATCCTTTTCGGGTAAATAAATCCCCACATAAGAATCAGAACCAATAGAAAAAAAGGAAAAACCAAGAGAGTTAAGAATAAATCCAATTAAAAATAAAAAGGGATGAACCTTAAATATAATAAAAAGAGTGAAAAATAAAAAGGCAAGAAAACGCGAAAAAAGACCCAGAATCATCACATTTTTACAGCCCAATCTATCTCCAAAAAATCCCGCAAAAATCCTTGAAAATGCACCTACAAGGGATGCTGTTCCAACAAGAATACCAATAAATTTCATGGGCAATCCTCTTACTGAATAAAGATAAATATTTAAAAAAGGAATAGAAATAGAAAAACTTGCAGCAGAAAAACCTCTTCCAATTGAAATAAAAATTATATCCTTCATCTCTTGAATTTTGTGGTTTTTTAATGTTATAATAAAGTAGGTGAGGAAATAAAAAAAGGAGGAAAAAATGGTTATATTAGTTATATTAAATTTTTTCTATAGTGGAAGTTTAGCTTATAAAGGTCTTGCTTTTGATTTTTTCACCAATGGTAAAAATTTACTGGTATCATTTCCTCTGGAAAATAAAGTTTTAAATTATGAAACAGGATTTGAAATAAAGGTAAAAAATCCCACAGTTCTTCTCCAGAAAAATGATTTTCTATACATAATAAGCAATTCAGAGAAGAAAATCTATGTCTATAGAGGTAAAATATTTTCCCATAATATAAAATTACCGGAAGGGGATTATGTCTCAGGACTTATTATGGGTAATTCAATTTTTTTACTGAGCAAAGAGCCAGCAAGTATAATAAGGGTAAATGAAAAAGGCAGAATCACTATCATACCTATAAATTCATATAAACCTATTGATTTTAAATTCTACGAGGATAGATTTTATGTACTGGATAAAAAGGGACCTGCACCCAGAATAAGAGTGATAACTCTTGACCGAGAAGGTGTCTTTCTTTCTACTTTAATAGACATTCCAGGAAATTTAGGTGGTGGAATTGAGGTAGAAGAAGTAGATGGAAAAAAGCTTTTATTTGTCTCCAATTCTCTAATGGGGAAAGTTTATATTTATTCTTTAAATCCCTTCAACAAAATAGATTCTTTTGGAAATTACGGTGACTCAATTTTAGAATTTAAAACACCTACTAAAATTAAATTTATAGATAATAAACTTTATGTCTTGAATCAGAGAAATTCAAGGATAGATATATTTAATTTTCAAAATTTTTCTACTTTGGATATATCAGAAAAAATTGGAAAACCCTTTGATGATATAAAATTAATAAACAATAATCTTCTACTGAATTTAAAAATACCTGATGGAAATTACCTGATTAACATATTTTCC
>CBFGJR010000266.1:0-6096 GCA_965649145.1 Caldifarciminota bacterium
TATTAAGAACATAGTAGCATTCAGATAAATAAAGACGGACAATTCCCTTATTGTAATTCGAATTTTGATTTTCTATCAGGGGGAAAAGTTTTAGATAAACTTTCTCTGCTTTTTCAAAATAACCGCTTCTTCTATAGGCGCTTCCAAGGGCAAATAAAGTTCTCCTTGATTCGCCGAATTCTTCATAAAATTTTTCAGCCCATTTACAAGCACTATCCCTCATTTTCTCCCTTAAAAGAATCTCTATAAGGGCATCATAGGAATTTGCCTTCATAAAAACCCCCATCAAAATACTTTTTTTTACCTCTTCGATACCCTTTTCTCTTCTATCACCCTTAATGAAAGTTTTACCAATATATCTCTGTAAAATACTTGCACCATAATCATAAATCCCGAGTGCAAGGTAAGAATCAGGATAATTTTTGAATTTTTTTATAATATTATATGCCTTAAAACCCTTTGTAAGTGCCTGCAAATAGTTTTCTCTTAAACCTTCAAACATAGCAGAATAGGCTAAAAAAACACCTTTCAAGAAAATTACATCTTTATCATTTCCCCTGTATTTATCACAGAGATAAAGTCCCTTTTCTATACTCTCAAAAAACTTATCTTCAGAATCGGGTTCATAGAAATCTAAAAAATATTCAAAATATCTGATTGTTTTTAGAGTATAAAAAATTGGATGGTCTTTATATTTATTAAAATAATTTTTTTCAAGTTCTATTGCACTTAAATAATCCTCTTTCCATAAATAATTTAAATACTCCTCAATTTTTGCTTTCTCTTTTTCTAAAATAACAGAAAAGAAAAAAAAGAAAATTATCAAATCTTGGGAAGAACTATACCCTTTTGCTCTTGATACTTTCCTTTCCTATCCTTATAGGAAATCTCGCATATCTCGTCTCCTTCTATAAAAATAACCTGTGCTATTCCCTCATTTGCATATATCTTTGCAGGAAGGGGAGTTGTATTTGAAATTTCAATTGTAATAAAACCTTCCCATTCTGGTTCAAGAGGGGTTATATTTATGACAATTCCACAACGAGCGTATGTTGACTTTCCAAGACATATGCCAAGAACATCTCTCGGAATTCTAAAATATTCAACACTCCTTCCAAGAACAAAGGAATTGGGTGGAATTATACACTCCTTACCTTTAAATTCTACAAAGGATTTTGGGTCAAAATTCTTCGGGTCTACAACTGTTGAAAAAACATTTGTAAAAATCTTAAACTCATCAGCAATCCTTATATCATAACCATAAGATGAGGTGCCATATGAAATAACATTTTTTGTAACAAGATTTTCAGAAAAGGGCTCTATCATCTTCTTTTCAACAACCATTTTTTTAATCCACTTATCGTTTTTTATTCCCATTTAGTATTAATTTAATCAAAATAAAAGGGGAGGGGAAAATTTTTATAACCCCTCCCCTAAAAAATTTACTCTATTTCTCAGTAGCTTGAAAAGGAATAAAGAATACTTATTGAGGTAAAGAAAACGCTTTGATTTCCTGTAATGAAATAGGGGCCATTATAGAAGATATCAGGTGAGGCCTGAGCATCCACTCTCAAATTTCCTCTCTTATAGGCAAAACCAAGAGCAAGGGGTAATAGGTCCTGGGTTGAAACACTCAACTTCCCTGTTGGAACAGAAAAGTAATCATCCGTGTAAGTTGCAAAAAGGTCCTTTCTTGCAGCAAGCCTCAAAAGGAAATGCTTACCAAGATCTGCCTCAATTCCAGTAACTGCACCAAAAGAGAATAAACCCTGTCTACCATCATCCCCATAATCCCAGGAGGAACTCGCAATCCGAAGTCCAAGAATAAAACTTAAAACATCTATGGGTTGAGTATTGATTCCTAAGTTCAAATTAAACATAGAAAATTTATCTGTTGAAACAGTTGTTTGTCCTCCCATTCTTGTCTCTGTAGAGTTATCAGAAGATAAAAAGTGAAAACCTATTACAAAGGAAGTGTATTCTGAAAGAGATTTCATATACCTTGCGTCAAAAGAAATATCAGAAGTCCCCTTTGCCTTTGTAGTATCAGGAGGTAAAGCACTTTTTACATCAAAAGAGTGGGTGCTGAATCTGAAAGCAGCATCAATGAAATCGGTTTCTGAAAGGTAAAAGGTAATACCAGGGTTAAAGGAAATTATACTTGAACTTTCCTTATTTTTAAAACCAGCACCAGTTGTATCTTCATAGGTTCTACTATAATTTCCAAATCCAAGGTTGAGTCCGAAAGCAAGTTTTTCACCAAAATATTTCCCATAGGAAAACATCAAACCTCTTATGGTTCTGTAAGAATATGTATATACTGGAATGTTTAAATAGGCTCCAAACACACCCATTGAATGGTTCTCTCCAAGACCGAAATAACCCTTTAAGTAAGCATTACCTGTCGTAAGAGTTTGTTCATCATAAGCCTCAAGAACAAGATAACCGGGAAATAAAAGAATCTGGGAAGGGTATGTAAGAGCAAGAGCATCATCCTTTAAAAAATCAGCAACTCCTCCGAATGTGTTTACTCTTGTCTCTGTAGCTGATAACACTCCCGAGAGGAGCAAAAGAGTTACAAATACCTTCCTCATATATTACCTCCTTTTATTTTTTAAATTATTATAAACCTTAATGGATTTGAACCTTTTTTTATATTATTATGGCCCCGGGTGGACTTGAACCACCGACCTTACGCTTATCAGGCGTACGCTCTAAACCACCTGAGCTACGGGGCCTAAAATTTTATAAACTTATAATTTTTGTTTTTTAACCTTATATAATAAGTTCCGGATCTCAAATTATTCAAATTCAAAATGTTTTTACTTGAAGATAAAAAACCAGAATTTAAAACTTTTCCAGAAATATCATAAATCTTATAACTCAAAGAACTTTCTAAACCTTTAATAAAAAGAGTATTTCTGTTTAAATAGGAAAAACTTAAAAATTTTACATCAAAATTCTGACTTTCAGATACAGAAGTTACTCCTATAATATAAAGTCCCCTCCCCATTTCATATATTAGAACATAGAGGTTATTAAGAGCAAAAAGTCCAACAGGGTTCTGAAGATTAATAAGAACTGAACCTAAATTACCATTAGGCATTTGCTTATAATAAATTTTACTTTCTAAGGTAAGGGTATCTATGAAAAGAGAATAAGCATACCCATCATAAGATATGGATGAATGAAGTAGAATTGAATTATTGTTTGGTCTTTTAATAACAGTATCTATTTGTGAAGTTATAAAATTATAATACATTAAGTAATTTTTTATTGTATCTGGATAAAAAACATAAGGTAAACCCCTCACATAATATATTTCTCTTGCATTTTTTAAATAAGAAAGGGGACTAAAAGTTAATCCATCAAAACTTGCATATAAAGAATCGTTCTGTTTCAAAACAAAAATCGTATCATTTTCACCAATTGCATATCTTATTGGTGCAGCATAGATATTAGAAAAACTAATTCCACCATCTGTTGATTTCAATATATCCTGTGAACCAAAAAGATAAATTGTATTTGTATTTGAACCAGGTAAAATGTCAAAGTAAGAGGAAAGGACATTATCGGAACTTCTTAAAACAAAATTATTTCCTGCATCACTGGAGAAAAATAGAATTCTATCTTGTGGATTCCCTAAAACTCTTATCTTGTGGGTTAAAAGGTAAAGACTCCTTGAAGAAAAATAAAAGTTTTCAACTATGTTTGGAGCAAAAAAGATAAGGTTACCCTTGAAAGGAAGCTCTTGAAAAACCTGATTTGTAAGGTCAAAACTTCTATAAAGAATTCCGCCTTCTGTAAATAGATAGCTTGTATCTCTTTTTGATGCCATCTGCTGGGGTCCAAATAAAAGTAAAGCTTTTAATCTTTTTTTATGCTTTACCCAAGTTTTTCCCCTATTTGTTGTGTAATAAACTCCATCATTTGAACCAACATAAAAGGTATCATTTAACTTTGAATTTCTATAAGTCGGTTCAAAAAAGAAAGGGATGAAAGTTGTATCTATATAAGTGTAATTGAATATATTGCTCCAAGCTCTTCCAGCTTTATAAATCCCCCTATCTAAAAGAGAAGAAATTAAAAGGGAATCACTTGATATAGGAAGAATATCTAAAACAAAAGCAGGATAAAAGGGTGGATTAACATTAAATTGAACATTAGTAAAGGAAAGACCAGAATTCAAAGAGTAAAAGATTTGATTACCTGTTGTTAAAAATATAACATTGCTATTAGAAGGTGAAAATCTCATTGAGAAAGCATCCCCAGAAATGGTTAAGGTAGATAAAGTAAAGTTTAAACCTCCATCTGTGGAATAAAGAAAATAATAACTGGAGGTAATAGGGTCTCTTGCCAATATTGCAAGAATATTACTATTAAAGGGATAAATATCAAGAATATAAGAGTAAGAAGATTGCGGCAAAATAGTTTCAAGGTCCTTTACAAAAGTAAAATTATTCCCACCGTCAAAGGAATGAAAAAGGGAATCTCCCACAATCATATATACATGAGAAAAAACATTATCAACTGCTCCTATTTTTGAATTTAAATTTATAATATTTACAGTCTGAAAGTTATCATTAGTAAAATAATAAGAAACAGAATCCCTTAAAAGAAGGAAAGTTGAATTAGAGGTCATAACGCCGCTTTTAATAAGTCTGAAATTGTTCCCCGAATAGGGAATAACAATTTCAAAGGTATCATAGGCAAAAACATTCTCACACTTATGATATTCAAGGGCAGAGGGCAAAACAACTTTTTTCAAATTTACCTCAGAAGTTATAGGATATAAAATCATTCCTCCTTCTGGACCTATATAAGTAAGAGGATAATTAAAAGGGAAAATTGGACCTGCTTCCCTTAAAGTTTTAAATCCCTTTTTCCATCTCCAGGATATTTCATCCCCCTTAAAATTTAAATCTAATTTTAGTATGTTAAAAAATATAAGAAATAAAAACATTTTAATAAAAAGTTTACAGGGGATTGAACCCATTTATAAATTCTATTTTATAATAAAAAAATGAAATTGTTCAACACAATGTCAAAAAAAATTGAAGATTTTGTTCCTCATGAGGAGGGGAAAGTTAAATTTTATTTCTGTGGTATGACTGTACAGGATTCTCCGCATATTGGACATTTAAGGGCTTTCCTTTCTGCTGATATCCTTGTTAGATATTTAGAATACAAAGGTTATAAAGTAAAATTTGTTTTAAATATAACTGATATTGATGATAAGATTATTGAAAAGGCAAATAAAGAGGGTAAAGATTATAGAGAAATAGCAGAGAGATATGAAAGGGAATTTTTTGAAATAAGTGAAAAAATGAATTTAAGAAAAGGGGATATTTATCCAAGAGCAACACAACATATAACTGAAATTTCAGAAATTATTAAAAAATTGATGGAAAGGGGGCTTGCCTATGAATCGGAAGGTAATATATGGTATGATGTTTCAGAGTTTGATGAATACGGGAAACTGTCAGGTAAAGCCATTGAAGAACTTGAAAAGGGTAAAAGAATTGAGCCTGACCCAACAAAGAAAGACCCTCTTGATTTTTCACTATGGAAAAAGAAAAAAGAGGGAGAACCCTTTTTCTATTCTCCCTTTGGTGAAGGAAGACCTGGCTGGCATATAGAGTGTTCTGCGATGAGTATGAAGCATCTTGGAGAAACAATTGATATTCACGGAGGAGGAGAAGATTTGATATTTCCTCATCATGAAAATGAAATTGCTCAAAGTAAAGGAGCAACAGGTAAAGAATTTGCAAAATACTGGTTTCACACGGGTTTATTGAGGATTAAAGGAGAAAAAATGAGTAAATCAACAGGATTATTTTTCAGGGTTCTTGATGCCCTTGAAAACTATCACCCTGATGTTTTGAGGTATTTTTTATTGAAAGCCCATTATAGGTCACCTCTTGAATATGATGAAAATTCCCTTGAAGAGGCAAAAAAAACTTGGGATAGGATAAGAGAAGTTATTTTAAAAGGGGGTAATAAAGAATTGGAGGGTTTTTCACCTGATATAAAGGAACATTTAAAAAATTTTGAGTCAGCAATGGAGGAAGATTTAAATACACCTAAGGTTTTTGC
>CBFGJR010000267.1:0-21205 GCA_965649145.1 Caldifarciminota bacterium
AAAAGGTAAAAAGCGTTCTGAGAGTTATGAACTTGTTAGGTAGAAAATATTTGAGGGGAAAATTCCTGTAAGTGAAAAAGATTTTGAAAAATTGAAAGAGGAAGTTTATAATAAACTTATAGAAATAGAAAAAAAATTAATTGATAGGTTATTATGATTGATGCCTTTTTAAGGGATAATGTATATATAGTTATAAGTTTTTTCCTTGCCCTTATTATTATTCTGGTGATTATAATTTTTGAATTGAGAGGAAAATTAAGAGAAAGGGGCAAAGGGATAAAAGAATATGAAAAGAGGTTGAAGGGGTTAAGGGAGACACACGAATTTATGGTCAAAGAACTTACAGCAAGAATTGATGAACTAAATGTTATGTTTTCAAAGAGAAAAAGAATTACTCAGGCAGTTATTAATCTTGCAAGAGCTTTAAGTGAACTTAGAGAGGTGGAGGAGATTATATACCTTGTTCTTGAACAAACCAAAAATATATTAAATGTTACTGATGTTTATTTTTTTCTTCCAACGGAAGAGGGTTTAAAATTTGTTCTTTTTGAACATAAAACTGTAAGTGATAGGGACACATTGAAAAGGGGTGAACTTGTTTATAATTTAGGAGAAGGTCCGATAGGTTATGTTGCTAAAAAAAGGTATATAATGGATAAGGATACCATGTTTCAGGATGCTCTTGTGGATGGTTTATCTGAAACTTATCTTGCTGATCCCTTTGGAATGGATTATGAGATCATTTCTCCCCTTACTTACCAGGCAACAAATTTTGGAGTTATTGCTGTTTCAGGTATAAAAGAGGAAAGAATAGAAGGTGTTTCTTATAAAGAATCAAAAGAAGAAGCCTTAAGAACATCAATGGAGGCACTTCAGATGATATCTGAACTTACTTCCCTCGCCCTTAACTCAGCTATGCTTCTTGAAAAAATTCAAACAATGGCTGATACGGATGGTTTAACAGGAATTTATAACAAAAGGTATTTTATGGAGAGACTTTCAAAGGAACTTTTGAAGGCAAAACAGGATGGTTACAGGGTGGGACTCTTTATCCTTGATATAGACTTTTTCAAAAAATACAATGACACAAATGGACACCCAATGGGTGATAAACTTTTAAGGAGTATAGCAAGAATTTTAAAGAAAACAGCAGAGGCAGTTAATGGAATACCTGCAAGATATGGTGGAGAGGAGTTTGTTGTACTTTTACCAGGAAGGAATAAATTTGAAACAATGGCTTACGGTGACCAGGTTAGGAAGATAATTGAAAAAACAAGGTTTCCCTATGAGGAAAAACAACCTGGGGGAAAATTAACAATATCAGGAGGTGTTGCCGTTTTTCCTGATGATGCTCAGGATGAAAAAACCTTAATTGAAAAGGCTGATAAAGCTCTTTATAGAGCAAAAGAAAGCGGAAAAAACAGGGTTTTGGCTTCTGGTTGAGTTAATTTTTTTTATTTTAGGTTTATGTTTCGGAAGTTTTGCGAATGTGATTATTTATAGAGTACCTGAAAATCTTTCACTAATTTATCCCTTTTCTTTCTGCCCTTCTTGCAAAAATAAAATTAAGTTTTATGATAATATTCCCCTTATAAGTTTTTTATTATTAAAGGGAAAATGTAGATTCTGTAAAGCAAAAATAAGTTTTAGATACCCCCTTGTTGAATTTTTAACAGGAATTTTAT
The DNA here is from genome assembly GCA_965649145.1 of Caldifarciminota bacterium. Lineage (GTDB taxonomy): Bacteria > Hydrothermota > Hydrothermia > Hydrothermales > JAJRUZ01 > JBCNVI01. The sequence goes on from CBFGJR010000267.1 coordinate 1,686, forward strand.
TTCTTCTGTCATATCTTAAATTCAAAGTTTCTCCTTTAATGTTAGAGATGATATTACTTAATTATTTTTTAATGATAATGGCTTTTATAGATTATAGGACAGGGTTTATATACGATGTTATACTTTTCCCTTCCCTTTATATAGGTTTTATTTTTTCTTTTTTGAATAATCATTTGATTTCATCAATTTTAAATGCCCTTTTTATCTTTATTTTTGGTTTTTCTTTAAGGCTAATTTTTGGAAAAATTTTCAAAAAGGAAGCCCTTGGTGAAGGAGACCCCTATGTATTTTCTTTAATAGCAATATATATAAGAGGATTTGATTTAATTTTTGTTCTTTTCCTTTCCTTTTTAATAGGTTCTATTTTAGGTTTGATTTTTGTTTTTAAAAAAAAAGAAAAGTATTTACCCCTTTTACCTTTCCTTTTTTCCGGAACATTTATTTACTATACAATTTATCCACTTCCCCACAAAATGATCCTTGAAATTTTTTTATCTTTAAATGGAGGATAGGTTTAAAAGAATAAGAAAAATCTATGACCTTATAAATTTCATTTTCTCTTTTGGAAGAGACCATTTTTCAAGATGGTATTTATCAAAAAAGGTTAGTGGTTTTGTTTGTGATATAGGAACGGGTAAGGGGGAACTTGCCTTTTATTTAAGTAAAAGAAAAAGGGTAAAAAAAGTTTTTGCAATTGATATATCAAAGGATATGCTCAAAAAAAGAAAGTTGAATGAAAAAATCTTTTATTTAAGGGGAAGTGCTTTTTTTCTCCCCTTTAAAGAAAAAAAATTTGATTTTGTAGTAAATAGTTTTGTTTTGAGAAATTTAGGGATAAGTAATGATGTTTTTAAGGAAATGAAAAGAGTTTTGAAAAAAGGTGGCAATATATATATACTTGATATGACAAGACCCCTTTTCCCCTATTCCTTAATTTTTATTCCCTATATTTACATTTTTACAAAGATTCTATCAATTTTTTATCCAGAATATAATTTTCTAAGGGAAAGCATTTTATCTTTCAGAGCAAAGGATTTTGTGAAGAAGTTTAACATTAAACATTCTTTTAACATATTTGGAACAATTTTCTATTTGTTTAGATTTAATTTATAATATAATATGGAAATCAGAAAATATATTGAGGCAACTCTTTTAAGACCTGAAAAAACATGGAAGGAATATGAGGAATTTATTGAAAAATCTATAGAAATTGGAGTATTTGGAATCTGTATTCCTCCTACAAGGGTTATTCAGGCAAAGGAAATTTTAAAAGATACAAATTTAAAACTAATTTCAGTATGTGATTTCCCCTTTGGATATGGAAATAGTGAAATAAAAAAAAGAGAAGCAGAGAAACTTTTTGAAAAGGGTTGTGATGAGGTTGATATGGTGATGAATATACAGAAATTCAAAGACGGAAATTATGAGGAGGTAAGAAAGGAGATAGAGGAGGTGGTAAAGGTTGCATCAGGAAAACCTATAAAGGTTATTATAGAGTGTGGCCTTTTAACACCAGAGGAGATTTCTCTTGCGACAAAAATTGTTTGTGAATCAGGTGCAAATTTTGTTAAAACTTCAACTGGTTTTCTTTCAAGGGGTGTAAAACTTTCTGATATAAGGATAATAAAAAAATCATTAAAAAATGGTGTAAAAATAAAAGCATCAGGAGGAATAAGAACTTTTGGGTTTGCTAAAATTTTAATAGAAACGGGTGTTGAAAGAATTGGAACTTCAGATCCTTTTAATATTATAAAGGAGGATAAAGATTGAAGATTGTGATAACAAAAAAGGAATCAACAATAAGATTTTTCACTGATCCTCCTCTTTCACCACTCACCTGTTTCTGGCTTGGTAAGAGAATAAGGGATTTTGAGGATAGGTCAGGTTATAAAGTTTTTTATGTTACAGGTACTGTTCCAGAGAGTTTTAAAGGATTCTGGGGTACAAAAATTATAGATACTGAAGGAAAATCCGAGGAAGAATCAGCAGAGATAATAATTGAGACCTTGGGTGACATTTTGCATAAAGAAGGTAAGGATGAATAAGGAAGAAGTTAAAAGAAAAATATTAGAATTAAGGAAAGAGATTAACTACCATAATTACAGGTATTATGTTTTAAATGACCCTGTTATTTCTGATGAAGAATATGACAGGTTATTCAGAGAACTTTTAGAATTGGAGGAAAAATACCCTGAATTTCAGTCAGCTGATTCACCTACAAGACGTGTTGGTGAGAAGCCCCAGGAGGAATTTAAAACCTTTAATCATAGAGAATCCATGTTTTCTCTCCAGGATGCAAGAAATGAAGAGGAAATCATTGAATTTGATGAAAGGATAAAGAGATTTTTGCATTTACCTATGGAGAAAGATATAGATTATATGGCGGAACCAAAAATTGATGGCCTTTCCTTAGAGATTGTCTATGAAAATGGTGTATACAGATCTTCTGGTACAAGAGGTGATGGTTCTGTTGGAGAGGATGTGACTTTAAATGTTAAAACAATAAAGGAAGTTCCTCTATATTTAATTGAAAATGAGGATTTTAAAATTCCTGATAGAATAGATGTAAGGGGTGAAGTTTATATGCTTATTGAGGATTTTAAAAGATTGAATGAAGAAAATTTAAAAAAGGGAGAAAAAACTTTTGCAAATCCAAGAAATGCTGCTTCTGGTTCCTTGAGACAACTTGACCCTAAAATAACAGCACAGAGAAAACTTAAATTTTTTGCATGGGGAGTAGGGTATTATGAGGGAATAAGATTTGAAACACAGGAGGAAGTGTTAAATGCACTTAGAAAATTTGGTCTTCCTGTGAATCCATTGATTAAAAAGTGTAAGAGCATAAAGGAGGTGATTGAGTATTATAACAGGCTGAAGGAAGAAAGGGATAATTTACCCTATGAGATTGACGGAATAGTTGTAAAGGTAAATTCTATAAGAATGCAGGAAGAACTTGGTTATACAATAAGATCACCAAGATGGGCGGTTGCAGGAAAATTTCCAGCAAAAGAAGTTACAACAAGAATAAAGGAGGTGATATTCCAGGTGGGAAGGACAGGAATAATAACACCTGTTGCAGTTTTTGATCCAACACCGGTTGGTGGAGTTGTTGTTCAGAGGGCAACACTTCATAATTTTGATGAAATAAAAAGGATGGATATTAAAATTGGGGATTATGTTTTTTTAAGAAGAGCAGGAGATGTAATTCCTGAAGTTGTAAAAGTTGTAAAAGAAAGAAGAACAGGGGAGGAAAAAGAAATTATCCCACCTAATAAGTGTCCTGTTTGTAAGGGGAATGTAATAAAAGAAGGAGCATATTTAAAATGTATTTCAATTGATTGTCCTGAAAAATTGAAAGGTTCTCTTAAGCATTTTGTAAGTAAGAAGGCTATGGATATAGAAGGTATAGGGACAAAACTTATTGATCAACTTGTTGAAAGGGGAATGGTTAAGAGTATCGCAGATATTTATTATCTCAAATACAGTGAGTGGATTAAACTGGAAAGAATGGCTGATAAGTCAGTAAGAAATATAATGGAAGCTATTGAGGAGAGTAAAAAAACTACTCTTGAAAGATTTATTTACTCCCTTGGGATACCTTTGATTGGCGAAAGGGGTGCGCAGCTCCTTGCAAAGAGATTTGGTTCCATTGAAAAATTGAGAAATGCAAAGTATGTTGAACTAAGGAATATACCTGAAATAGGACCCGAGATGGCAGAATCAATTGTCTCTTTTTTTAAGAATGAAAGAAATATTGAAACTATAAATAAATTACTAAGTGCCGGAATAATCTTTGAAGAAAAAAAATTAAAGAAGGGTTTTTTTACAGGGAAAACAGTGGTGTTTACAGGGGAACTTAAAAATTTTACAAGAGAGGAGGCTTCAAAGTTTGTAGAGGAGCAGGGCGGGAGAGTTTCAAATACGGTATCAAGAAATACAGATTTTGTAATTGTTGGTGAAAGTCCTGGTTCAAAGTATAGAAAGGCTCTTGAATATAAAATCAAAATACTCAATGAGGAAGAATTTATAGAAAAATTAAAAGAATCAAATGAATGAATTTATAAGGAAACTTATAGAGGCTTTCAATGAGTTACCAGGAATAGGGGAAAAATCCGCAGAGAGAATAGTTTTTTATCTTCTGGATAAACCAGAAGAGAGGCTTAATTATTTTATAGAGAGATTTAAAGAATTAAAGGAAAGAATAAAAATATGCACTGTATGTAATAATTTTGATGAGGAAGATCCTTGCAGAATATGCAGGGATGAGAGAAGGGATAACATATTGATGATAGTACCTACTCCAAAGGAAGTCTGGACTTTTGAAAAAACAGGTGAGTTTAGAGGAAGATATTTTGTGCTTGGTGGTCTTATTTCTCCTCTTGAAAATATATACCCTGAAGATTTAAAATTAAATTCACTTTTCGAAATTTTAAAGGAGAAAAAAGTGGAGGAAATTATTTTTGCCTTTCCACCTTTGCCTGAAGGTGAAGTTACTATTTATTTTTTAGTTGATAAACTTAAAGGTTATAATCTTAAAATGACAAAATTCCGTTCAGGAATTCCCCTTGGAACAACCTTTGATTACCTTGATAATTATACCTTAAGAGAAGTTTTAAAAAACAGGGAGGTGATAGAATTTAAATGAGCGAATATAAATATATTGAGGAGAGTTTTAAGAAAGTTGAGACAATTTTGAAAAAGTTAAAGGATACTTCAAATTCAAATGCTGTTCTTCTTATTGATAAAGCAGGACAATTAATTACCTCCATAGGTGATATAAGTGGTTTTGATCTTACCTCCTTTGCAACTCTTTCTGCTGCTGATTTTGGTGCTACAAGCCAATTGGCAGAACTGATAGGTGAGAAAAACTTTGCTTCTCTTTATCATCAGGGCGAAAAGAATTCCCTATTCATTTCTCTTGTTGCAAATAGAGTTATTCTTGCTGTACTTTTTGATTCAAAGACAACTCTCGGACTCGTTAAAGTTAGAACAAAACATGCTTCTGAGGAACTGGAAAAAGTTCTTGATGAACTCTTTGAGAAATTGAAAGTTACCCCAACAAAGGAGGTGTTTGATAAGAGTTTTATAAAGGAAGCAGAAGAGGAACTTGATAAGCTTTTTGGACCTTAAAAGGAGAAAAAATGGCACTTATAAATTATGCTGCAAGAGAAATAAATGTTAAAATAGTATATTATGGACCCGGACTATCTGGGAAGACTACAAATATAAAATACATATACGAGAAACTTTCTCCTGACCTTAAAGGGCAACTTGTTTCTGTTGCAACAGAACAGGAAAGAACCTTATTTTTTGATTTTCTTCCCATAGACCTTGGAAATGTCAGGGGTTTCAAAACAAGATTTCATCTATACACTGTACCAGGGCAAGTTTTTTACAATGCTTCAAGAAAACTCATTTTAAAGGGTGTTGATGGAATAGTTTTTGTTGCAGATTCTCAGATAGAAAGGATGGATGAAAATATTGAAAGTTTTGAAAATATGATTGAGAATCTTGAGACTTATGGATTAAAACTTGAGGATATACCCTATGTAATACAGTATAATAAAAGGGATTTACCAAATGCTGCTTCAATTGAAGAGCTTCAAAAGAATTTAAATAAAGATAGTGTTCCTTATTATGAGGCAGTTGCAACTATTGGAAAAGGTGTTTTTGAAACTTTAAAGGAAATAGCAAAGATGGTTATAAGACATTTATCCAGTAAAACTCCCGCGTGAATTTTAAAATTTCCTGTATTACAACAGGAAGTGAAATTTTAAGGGGCTTTAGGTTTGATTCAAACTTTTATTTTCTTGCAAAAAAACTTGGTGAAATCGGAAGGGAAATCAGTTTTCATTTGACTGTTTCTGATTCAAAGGAGGTGATAAAGGATGCCCTTTCTTTTTGTTTGAAAAGGAGTAGTACAGTTTTCATAATAGGAGGTCTTGGTCCAACTGTGGATGACCTAACAAGGGAAAGTGTTTCCGAGTTTTTAGACCTTCCTCTTGTTTTTAATCAGGATATTTTCAATGAATTAAGAAAGAGGGAGGAAAGTTTATCAGAAAAAGAGCACAAAAAGTATGGACTTTTTCCGGAGGGTGCTAAATTGTATATAAATGAAGTAGGGCTTGCTCACGCTTTTCTTGTCGAGAAAAGAGGAAAGAAAATATTTGCTTTACCTGGTCCAAGGATTGAGTTTGAACACACTCTGACTAAAATTTTAAAGGATTTTGAAGTAAATGAAAATTATAGAGTTTTGTATTTTGATTTACCCTTCAAAAAGGAAATTGAAGTTCAGGATAGATTAAAAGATGAACTTGATTTAAGTTTTCTTTTTTTCCTTCCTTATACCGCTGGTGTTGTTCTTGGAATTAGAGGAATAAAGGAAGAAGTTTTAAAAATAAAAGAAATTATTAAGAATGAGTTCAAGGAGGAAATTTCTTCAGAAGGACCCTTATTGCTTGAAGAGGTAGTTGGTAAATTATTAAAGAAAAAAAATAAAACTTTGAGTGTGGCAGAAAGTTGTACTGGAGGGCTTTTATCTTCAAGAATTACAGATGTCCCAGGGAGTTCGGAATATTTTATAGGTGGAATAGTTGCCTATTCAAATGAAATAAAGAAAAAATTTTTGAATGTAAGAGAAGAAGACCTTTTAAGATTCGGTGCTGTTTCTGAGGTTGTTGTAAGGGATATGGCAAAGAGTGTTCGAGAAATTTTTGGAACAGATTTTGGACTTTCCATATCGGGTATAGCAGGTCCTACAGGTGGTACAAAAGAAAAACCTGTTGGTACTGTTTATCTTTCTATTTCTTATGAAGGTGGTGATTTAATTTTTAAAAGATTGTTTAAAGGTAAAAGGGAAGAAATAAAATTTCAGAGTTCCCACTTTATATTGAATGAGTTGAGAAAATTGCTTATGAAACTTTAATATTTAAATATATAGTAAAAAAGTTAAAATGAAAAGGATAAAAAGGCTCGGTGAAATGCTTATAGATGCGGGAGTTATTAATGAGGAACAGTTAAAGAAAGCACTTGAGGTGCAGAAAAAAAATGGTAAAAGGCTCGGGTCTATTTTACTTGAACTTGGATATGCGACAGAAGATGATATTTTAAAAATATTAGCTGAACAGTATGGGAATATACCAGTAGCAAAAGCTAAACACTTTGAGAATATTCCAGAGGATATAATAAAACTTATCCCTCCCCATGTGGTTGCAAGGTATGATATTATGCCCCTTGCCAGAAAGGGGAATAAATTATTTCTTGCTATGGCTAATCCCGAGGATCATTTTGCAATTGAGGATGTGAGGTTTTTAACCAAACTTGAAATTGTCCCTCTCATTACCCTTGAAGACTACATTAAAGATGCGATTAAAAAATATTATAAAGTTGAGGATATGATGGATCAGATAGTTAAGATTGAAGATGAAGATATGGGAATAGAGGTAATTGGTGGGGGTCTCGGAATTGAAAAAAGGGCAGGTTCAGGAGCAATAGAGGAGTCAGAGGATAATTTAAAGGGTAAAGAACTTGATTTAGGTATAGAAGAAATCCTTGTAACTTCTGATGATGATAAAGCTTTGACCCATGATAAGTTGGAGGAAGAAGCAGAGGATATTACAGCTATAAAAGATGAAACATCACCTGTTGTGAAACTCGTAAATGCTATTCTCTTTGAAGGTATAAGAAGAAAGACTTCTGATATACATATTGAACCCTATGAAAAAGATTTAAGGGTTAGATACAGAATTGATGGGGTACTCCAGGAAGTTTTAAAAAGGGATGTAAAATTAATAAGACCCATTGTTGCAAGAATTAAGGCAATGGCAAAAATGAAACTGGAAGAAAAGAGAAGACCACAGGATGGAAGAATAAGACTAAAGTTGGGAGATAAGAGGATTGATGTTCGTGTTGCAACTGTTCCTACTGTTTATGGAGAAAAAGTTGCGATGAGAATTTTAGATAGATCTCAGATAGAATTAGATTTGGATGTTCTTGGATTTGAAGAGGAATCTTTAAAAATTTTCAGAAAAGTGCTTAAAAATCCAAATGGAATAATTCTTGTGACAGGACCTACTGGAAGCGGGAAAACAACTACCCTTTATTCTGCTCTTCAGGAACTTAATTCAATAGAGGTTAATATTTCCACTGTAGAAGACCCGGTTGAATTTACACTTCACGGGATAAATCAAGTCCAGGTGAAGGAAGAGGTAGGTATGACTTTTGCTGCTGGTTTAAAAGCCTTTTTAAGGCAGGACCCTGATATAATAATGGTTGGAGAAATTCGTGATCTTGAAACAGCAGAAATCGCCATAAGGGCATCTTTAACAGGGCATCTTGTTTTATCAACAGTTCATACAAATACAGCCGCAGCTACCGTTACCCGTCTTGTAAATATGAATATTGAACCCTTCTTAATTGCTTCAACCCTTTTAGTTGTAGTTTCACAGAGACTTATCAGAAAAATCTGTGAGAATTGTAAAGAGGAATATAGACCAGAAGAATCAGTTATTGTAGATTTATCTCCTGAAAATCCAGATAGATTAAAGGGAGTTAAATTTTTCAGGGGAAGGGGATGTGAGAACTGTTATAAAACAGGGTATAAAGGAAGGACTGGACTTTATGAGGTTATGCCAATAACCAGAAAGATAAGAGAACTTATATTAAAAAAGGCCCCCACTTTTGAAATTGAAAAAGCAGCAGTGGAAGAAGGGATGATTACTCTAAGAGAAACAGGTATAAGGAAAATTTTAAGGGGAATAACAACACCTGAAGAAGTATTAAAAGAAACAAAAATAGAATAAGTCATGGCATTAAAAATTGGAGAACTTTTAATAAAACATGGTCTTATAACAAAGGAGCAGCTGGAAGAGGCTTTAAAAAAACAGAAGGAGATTGGTAAAAGGCTCGGTTCAACCCTTGTAGAACTTGGTTATATTACTGAAAAACAACTTGTTGAGGTTCTTGCAAAACAGCTCGGTGTCCCTGCTATAGATCTTTCTGATATTAAAATTCCTGATGAAGTTTTGAAACTTTTAACTCCTGATTTATGTTTCCAATATGAGGTTTTACCCCTTGCAAGGAAAGCCAATGTCTTATTTCTTGCCATGGTTGATCCTTCAAATATTCAGGCTCTCGAGAATGTTAAATTTATAACAGGACTTGATGTGGAGCCTGTTATTGCAGCCGAATCAGCTATAAGAAGGTCACTTGAAAAGTTTTTCCCGGGTTATATGAGGGAGATAGCTAAGATAGAAGAATTAAAGAAAAAAGAAAAGGAAGAAGAACTTATAGGGCTTGACTTAGAGGATGTGGAGGTAGAGGATTATGAAGAGAGCCTTGATGAAAAAGAGATTTTAAAATTAAGCAAGGATACACAGATAACAAAACTTGTTAGTAAAATAATAAAGGATGCTGTTACAAAGAGGGCTTCTGATATTCATATTGAACCTTTTGAGAAAGTTCTAAGGGTTAGATTGAGAATAGATGGAGTATTACAGGTTTATGCGGATCTTCCTCAGAGACTTAAAACAGGCGTTGTTTCAAGAATAAAGCTTATGTGCAGTCCTAATCTTGATATATCTGAAAGGAGGAAACCACAGGATGGAAGAATTCAGTTGAAATTAAAGGATGATAATGGTAATGAGAGAATGATTGATTTCCGTGTTTCAGTTGTTCCAACAGTTTTTGGTGAAAAAGTAGTTATGAGAATTCTTGATAAATCAGGACTTTCTCTTGATCTTAAGGTACTTGGTTTTGAAGAGGATGACCTTCAAAGATTTTTAAAGGCAATTCATTCACCCTATGGAATAATACTTGTAACAGGGCCTACTGGAAGTGGTAAAACAACAACGCTATATTCAGCCCTTTCCACAATTAACACTCCTGACAGACAGATAATAACAATAGAGGATCCTGTGGAGTATAACATAGAGGGAATTAATCAGGTTCAGGTTAATAGAGAAGTTGCTCTTGATTTTGCAAATGCTTTAAGGGCATTTTTAAGACAATCACCTGATGTAATTCTTGTGGGAGAGATAAGGGATTCAGAAACAGCTGAAATAGCAATTAGAGCAGCTCTCACAGGTCACCTTGTTTTTTCTACAATACATACTAATGATGCACCAACAACAATTGATAGGTTGGTTGATCTTGGTGTACAGCCTTATCTTATTTCCTCCTCAGTAATATTGATTCAGGCTCAGAGACTTGTAAGAAGAATTTGTCAAAAATGTAAAAAAGAAGTTAGTTATGACACTGAACTTATAAAAGAACTCGGGATTCCTGAGGAAGAAATCCCCGGTATGAAATTTTATAAAGGAGAAGGTTGTGAAGTTTGCAATAACACTGGTTATAAGGGAAGGATAGGTATATATGAAGTTATGACAATATCACCGAGAATAAGGGAAATGATTTTGAATCACGCTACCTCAGACCAGATAAGAGAAGTAGCAAGAGAAGAAGGGATGCATACTTTAAGGGAGGATGGAATAAGAAAAATTTTAAAGGGTATAACAACTCTTGAAGAAGTTTTAAGAGTAACGGCGGGTGGAGAAGAATAAAAATGGGTTCAATCCCCTTCTTTAAAAAAGGAATAAAAAATGGCTGAAAATATACCCAAAAGAACTGAAGTTAAAAAACCAGAAATAACACCGGAGGCTGAGGATAAAAAAACTAAGGTTCAGATGCTTTCCCTTTTACAGGAAATGGTTCAAAGGGGTTCAACTGACCTTCATATTTCTTCTGGAGCACCTCCCATGTTCAGGATTGATGGAGTTCTTGTCCCCTCTTCTTATCCTTCTGTTACTCCTGAGCAGGCACAGGCTCTTGCCTATTCAGTTATGAGAGATGAGCATAAGAAAAAATTTGAAGAGGAGTGGGAATGTGATTTTTCTTTTGGAATTTCAGGGCTTTCAAGATTTAGGGCAAATGTTTATAAGCAAAGAGGAACAGTTTCAATTGCAATTAGAACTATACCTTTTAGAATCAGGAGTTTTGAAGAGCTGGGGATCCCTCCTGTCATACCAGAACTTGCAACAAGACCAAAAGGTCTTATTCTTGTAACAGGTCCAACAGGTTGTGGTAAATCAACAACTCTTGCTGCATTAATAGATAAGATTAATGCAGAAAAAAGATGTCATATTATTACAATTGAAGATCCTATAGAGTATCTTTTTGCAAATAAGAAGGCTTTAATTTCCCAGAGACAGGTGGAAAGTGATACAAAATCTTTTAAAGCAGCTTTAAAATATGCATTAAGACAGGACCCGGATGTTGTTATGATAGGTGAGATGAGAGATTACGAAACAATTGCTGCTACATTAACTATTGCAGAGACAGGGCACTTAACACTTGCCACTTTACATACAAACTCAGCTGTTGAATCTGTTAACAGGATTATTGATGTTTTTCCACCACATCAACAGCAGCAGGTAAGAGCTCAACTTGCCTTTGTTCTTCTCGGTGCGGTTACTCAGGCTCTTTTACCAAAAATTGGGGGTGGAAGAGTACTTGCTTGTGAAGTACTTGTGGCAACACCAGCAGTTAAAGCCCTTATAAGAGACAATAAATTGCATCAGATTTACGGGGTAATTCAGGCTTCACAGAAATTCGGAATGCAAACAATGAATCAGTCAATATTTAAACTTTACATGGAAAGGAAAATTACACTGGAAACAGCACTTTCCTTTTCACCCAATCCAGAGGAACTTGAACAGATGATTAAGGAAAAATTACCTTCAGCGAGATAAAAATTTTTGGAGCTGGGATTATTTGAATCTTTACTTTATTCAGAGTCTTTAATAAGACCCTTTAAAATTATTTATGATATTGAAAATTCTGTTTATGAAATTCTATCAGAGGAATTTAAAAGTTTAACTAATGACTTCAAAAAGGAATTTGATTCTCCCCTTGTAATATTTGATTTAGAAAAGATTTCAGATTATGATACTTTAAAAAAAATTTATGATGAATGTAAAAGGGAATTGAAAGGTATATGGAAGGAACTGCTGGAATATCTTTTTTATAAAATTTCAAGGAAACTTTTTAATGGCAAAAGGAAATTTGGAACAAAATGGGATGAATTTTTAGAATTAAATCAAAGTTTTGAACTTCTTGACATAACTTCCCTGAGTGAAATACTAACCAAGGAAGAACTTTCAATTAGCCTTTTTACTGTATTTATAACCTTTATAATTTACGAGTTACACAGGTTTGGTATAATTGATAGATTTAGTGTCATAGAGAAAGAAATATGTAAAAAAATTGTAAAATGGAACTCGAGAGTTTATAAATCCTTTGGGTCGGAAATTAATAAAGAGGAAAAAGATGATAAAGTACTTGAGATAAAGAGAGAGTTATTAAAATTTTTTGATGAAAAAATAAAGGAAATTAAAGAGAGCTTTGAAAAGGAAAACATTTTTGAACTTTCAGATAAATTAAGCCGTGAATTTACAAAAATCTTAAGATTTACATCTGTGACTTTAAAGGATAAGTTAAAAGATTTAAGTAAAAGGGAAAACACCTTACCTATTGTCCCTGATAACCATGTATTCTATATTTTGAAATTGTTTAAAGCTTTTGATAAACTAAATCTTGATTTTAAAGATATTGAAAAAGATTTAAAATTGTTATTTGCTGAGGGTTATAAGTTTTTTAAAGGAGAATCTTCACCTTTTTTTGATAGGTTTTTAGAAAAGAAAATTCTGGGAATAGATATTAATCTAACAGAATTTTATTCAAAAAATATTAATTTTATAAAGGATATTCTTCAAAAAATTTTTGAATTGAAATTAATGGAAAAAAAGATTCTAATAAGACCCATTGAAAATTCCTATGAAGATGTAAAAAAAAGTGAATCTTTTATTTATTTTTCCTTAATTCCAAAAGGTGCTTTTGTAAAACTTAAAAATTTAAAAAGAATAAAAGTTAAAATTGAGGAACCTAAAAAATTTAACGATTTTTTAAAAAAATATAAAAGTGTTATATCTGTTTTAGTTTACGATATAAGGGGCTCAACATTTATGTCACTAACCCTCTTTAATGCTGAAAAGGAGCTCTCCTTAAAAAAGAAATTCCAGGAAATAATGAAAAACTCTATAATTTCTTATGGAGGATTTCCTACTAAGGAGACAGGTGACGGAGGTATAGCTTTTTTCTCTGAAAACTCAGGGAAATTATATAAGGAGATTTTTGAGGAAAGTATTTTGAGCGGACACAGAATGAGGTTCCAGAAGGCTGTTTCAGAACAGGTCCATATCAGACCTGGGGAAAATTCTGGTGAAAAGGCTCTTTTATGTGCTCTTGAACTCCTTGAAAAATCAGAGGAATTTATAAGAAAAAACTATTCTGAATACAGGGGATTTTTCCCTGATGTTGTTGGCATAGATAAACCATTAAAAAGTTTATTCAGACTCGGAATCGGAATATTTTCCGGTAAATTAGAAAGGGATATTTATTTATCCTTTAATTCTTATGGTGATTTTGATATTCAGGGACCTGTTCCAAACCTTGCTTCAATTCTCTCTGAAATAAGATTCCCTGAATTTTCAAGTGTTCTTTTGGATATTGGAACTTTTGCCAATATTCTTATTAATTCAAATCTACTTGAAGTAGAGGAGAATATTAAAGAAATGGATTTAAGAGATTTACTTTTAAATAATAAGACCTTTAAAATAAAAAATAAAGATTTTCTCCTTGAAAATTTAGGGTACCTTGACCTTGAAGAAGCAAATAAGGATAAAATTTTTAAAATGGAAAAAATTAAGCAAATTAATTTTTTAAATGATTTTTTTGTGATTGAAAATAAAAAGGGGATTCCAATTTATGGTGGAAGAAGGTAAATTGAGAATTCTGATCAGTAATTTCCCTTACATTATGAATTTTTTGTGGGATAGAAATAAGACAAAAATGATGTTAAAGGAAATATTAAATTCTAATAAAAAGAGTTTTTTTCTTTATAAAAAAATTAAAGATAAATATGTTCTGATTGAATGTTTGAATATGGATAAAAGTCTTTTGCCTTCTGAAATCAGTTACAGGGATATACACTTTAAAGAAGTTCCCTACATTTCATCCTTGATTTTTGAAGAGTTAAAAGATTCAATAATTTTTCCTTTTTATAGTTACGATAAAGCAATAGGTTTTATTGGGACAAGAGAAAAAGATTTAAGGGATGAGGATATTCTTTTTTTTTATTTTCTTTCCCTTTTATATGAATTAATTGATTTTCAGGAGAAAATAGAGGTTTTGGTTACAAAGGATGATCTCACAGATTTAAGTAATTCAAAGTTTTTTCTTGTCTCTTTAAGAAAACTTTTAAGTGATAAAAACAATTTTCCTGTCACGGTTATCTTTATGGATCTTGATAATTTTAAGGAGATAAACGATGTACATGGTCATTTTGTGGGTGGTAAGGTTTTACAGAAAGTAGGCGAGTTTTTGAAAAACTTTTTTATTTCCAGTGATTATTCTTATGCAATAATTTCAAGGTATGGTGGTGATGAATTTTCTTTTATTTTTCCAAAAACTTCCATTGAGGAGGGCGTTGTGATTGCTAATACAATAAGAAGGGAACTTGAGGAAAATAAAATTTATGTTAAGGAAGCTCTTTCTTTCAATATTAAGGCAAGTTTTGGTATATCAAGTTTTCCTGTTTCTACTGATAAGCCTGAAAAACTTCTTGTTCTCGCCGATAGGGCTCTTTTTGAGGCTAAAAAGATGGGAAAAAATTCTGTCTATTCCATTCCTCCAGTTGAAAAATAAATAAGTTTAAAATTATATTATATTTGGTTCAAATCCCTTTAAATTTTAGGAAAAATAATGACAAAGCATCAGATTATACAGATAATCCATAAGGAGACCGGTCTTCCAAGAAAAGATGTAAAGATTGTTGTGGAAAGATGCATAGAAATAATGAGAAATTCTCTTTTATCGAGGGAGAAGGTATCCTTGAAAGGATTTGGAATATTTAAGGTAAAATGGAGAAAACCAAGAACAGGAAGGAATCCTGCTACAAAGGAAAAAGTTCCAATACCAGCGAGGTGGAGAATAGTTTTTGAGCCTTCTCCCAAAATGAAAATACCTGAAGGTGAATAGGGTTCAATCCCCTTTTACTAATAAATAAAAATATGCCCTGTGGAAGAAAAAGAAAACTTAAAAAAATAAAAAAACATAAACTGAAAAAAAGAAGAAAAAAGATGAGACATAAAAAGAAAAAGTGAAGAAATTTGTTATAATTTCAGACTCCCATATACCTAAGCGAGCAAAGGAGTTACCTTTAGAAGTTTTAAAAGATATAGAAAAGGGAGATGGGGTTATTCATGTAGGAGATTTTGTTTCTGAAGAATTTTATAAGTTTCTTGAAAAAAACTTTTTCCTCCATGCAGTTTTTGGGAATATGGATGAACCTTCATTATTTGCGATTTTACCTGAAAAGAAAATCTTTGAAATAGAAAACCTGAGGGTGGGACTTTATCATGGAACAGGCGCTCCTTTTGGAATAGAAAAGAGGGTTTTAAAGAAGTTTGAGGGGGATAATGTTGACCTTATTATTTTTGGTCATTCTCACAGAGTTTTTAATAAAAAAATAGGAAATATTCATCTTTTTAATCCAGGTTCAGTTTGTGATAAAATTTTTTCTTTCATAAATACATATGGTATAATTGAGGTTGAGGATAAAAAATTTGATATAAAATTAATAAAACTCTAAAATAAATTTTAATGAAATTCTACGATTTTCTTGTTACAGCTGTTCCTTTTACTTTAACTTATAAAAGCGAGGAAAACTTAGTAAAAGGTTCATTATTTTTTTTAAAAGTTAAAGGTAAAAGGAGAATTGGAATTACTCTTTGTGAAAATAGAAATCCGGATATTGAATTAAATAAAATCATAGAAGTTAAAGAGGAAGATTATTTTGGTTTTACCTTTCCTGAAAAAACAGTTGATTTAATTCTATGGTGTAAAGATTATTATAGAACAACTTTTGATAAGGTGCTCCAGCTTTTTATTCCTTCTTCCTTAAGTTTTATTGAAAGGGAATTTTATTTTTTTAAAAAATTTGAAGAAAATTTAGAAGAAAAGGAAAAAATTGTTCTTAATTATATAAAAAGTAAAAGAAAAGTTTCCAGAAAAAATTTGATTAAAAAATTTAAAAGTGGTGTTGTAAATTATCTTAAAAAATTAGAAAAAAAGAATTTAATTGAAAGAGAATTTTTATTCAAGGAAAAAAAACAGAAATTTTTTGATTTTAACTTAAGTGAAATAAATTTACCGGAGAAGCCAACTGAAATACAGGAAAAGATTATTGAGGAATTTTTTGAGGAAAAAGATAAAAAAATTTTTTTAATCCATGGTGTAACAGGAAGTGGAAAGACCTTCATATATAGAGAAATAGTAAAAAAATTTTTAAGTGAAGGTAAAAAAGCTCTTATACTTGTACCTGAAATTTCCCTTTTACCTCAGATTGCTCCTTACTTTTTATTTAAAAAGTATAAACTTTTTCTTTATGCTTTTATATTGAACCCTGATGAGAAGTGGAATGTTATTCATCACACCCTTTCTGATGAGCCCTGCGTTGTTGTTGGAGCAAGGTCAGCGAGTTTTTTACCTTTTAAAAATTTAGGTGTAATTATAGTAGATGAGGAACAGGAGGAAAGTTATAAGGAAAAGGAAAGGGAACCCTTTTATCACACAAGGGATATTTTAATAAAAAGGTCAGAACTTGAAGATATCCCCATTATTTTCGGAACCGCAACTCCCTCTTTAGAAATTTACAATAAATCAAAAGAAGAGGGAAGATATTTTTTTATACCTGAAAGAATATCTGGTTATAGAAATCCCAAGGTAGAAATTATATCTTTAAGAGATGAACCAGGGAGATTTTATCTTACAGGTAAATTGCTTCAGGATATTGAAGAAGTTTTAAATAAAAATAAAAAGGTAATTCTTTTTTTGAACAGGAGGGGATTTGCTCATTTTATGCAATGTAAAGCCTGTGGATATATACCTTTTTGCCCTTATTGTTCTATTTCTCTTACCTATTATAAGAGAAGAAATTTACTTTTATGTCACTTCTGTTCCTGGAAGGAGGAAGCGTCTAAAATTTGCCCCAGATGTAAATCATTCAATTTAAAAACTTCTTCTTTTGGTACAGAGAAAATTGAAGAGGAACTGAAAGTTTTATTTCCTCAAAAAATTGTTAAAAGAATGGATAGAGAAGCAATCTCTGGAAGAAGGAAAGTTTTTGAAATTTTTGATGATTTTATTAAAGGGAAAATTGATATATTAGTTGGAACTCAAATGGTTATAAAGGGGCTTGACAATCCCCATGTGGGGCTTGCAGGTTTTTTATGTGCAGATGAGGATTTGAATTTTCCTGATTTCAGAGCAAGGGAAAGAATGTTTCAAAGATTAATTCAGTTAATAGGTAGAGTTAGAAAGGAAGGTAAAACAGTTATTCAAACTTATAATCCCGATGAAAAAATTTTTGAAAGGGTTTTAAATTTTGATATAGAAGGTTTTTATAAAAAGGAACTTGAGGAAAGAAAAAAACTTAAATACCCGCCTTTTTCAAGTTTGATTTTAATTGAAACAAATACAAAAATTCCTGAGGATGGTGAGGATATATTGAATTATATAAAGGATAAAATTAAAAAAAGTAATCTCGGGGTGGAAATTTTAGGTCCCGCTACTCCTCCAATAGCAAAAATTAAAGGTTTTTACAGAAATAGGTTGATATTGAAAGTGGAGGATAAAACTTTAATTAAAAGGATTTTAGGCAGAATTCCTTTAAATTTAAAAATTAAGTTAGATTTAAACCCCTATGATTTTCTTTAAGATTAGATTTTTAGTAAATTCAAACCCATTTTATAGAACAACCAATTGAGGGTTTTTGTATCTCTGGTGGTTCTTCATCATTAATAAGTTTATAGCAGGCTTCCTTTAATTCCTCTCTTGTTACAAGATTTTCATCCTTCCAGTTATCATCAAATCTACCGTGATAGAAAAGTTTCATATCTTTATCAACCAGATATATATCAGGAGTGCATTGAGCTTTGTAAATCTTTGCTATCTCCTGTGTTTCATCAACAAGATAGGGGATGTCAATTTTCCATTCCTTTATTTTATTTTTCATTTCTATAACAGAATCCTCTGGATATTCAGGGTTTCTTGAGTTAGGATTTATAGCAACTGTGTTTATTCCTTTAACCCTTATTTCCCTTGCAAGTTTTAAAAGTCTTGGCCAGATTGCTTTTGCGTATGGACAGTGATTACAGGTAAAAACAATGAGTAAGCCTTTTTCTCCCATAAGTTCCTGTGAAGAAAATTCCTTATCAAAAGGGTCTTTTAATTTAAAATCTGACATCTTAGTTCCAATCGGAATTATGTAAGATTCAACTGCCATTTTAAACTCCTTTTAAATTTTTTTTAAGTATGGATTTGAACCATTTATAAATATAAGGGGAATATTAAAGTGTTTCAAGGGTTAAAAAATTATTCTTTTTTTATTTCAGTTTTGCCTGGAATGTATCCCCAGAGTTCTTTTATTATTCTCCTTATTCTTTCAATGCACCTCTCTTTTCCAAGAAGCTCCATTAATTTAAAAAGAGAAGGTCCGACTTTCCTGCCTGTCATTGCAAGTCTAAGTGGATGAATTAAAAAGGCATGTTTTTCTCCAAGATTATCAGCCACTTTTCTTACTACCTCTTCTATAATTTTTTCGTTCCATTCTGATAATTTTTCAAATTCACTTTTTATTTCCTCAAGACCCTCAAATACCTTTGGATTTCCGAAGTATCTTTCAATACCTTCAATATCATAGCCAAATTCATCTCTGTAAAAATATTCAATTAAATAGGGTATATCTTTTAAAACTTTTGCCCTTTCCCTTGTTAGTTCAATTACTTTTTTTAAATAATTTCTATCCTTTTCAAATTCTCTTTTCCACCCTTTTTCTTTTCTTAAAAATTCAAGGGATAAATCTAAAAGTTCATCTAAATCTTTCCTTTTTATATATTCTGAATTAAGCCAGAGCAATTTATTCCTGTCAAAAATACTTGCACTCTTTCTGCAATCCTTAATATCAAATATTTTCACCATTTCCTCCTTTGATATTATTTCTCTGTCCTCTCCAGGAGACCAGCCGAGGAGTGCAAGGAAGTTAAATAAAGCTTCTGGCAGAAATCCTTCCTCTTTGTATTCAAGAACAGAGGTGGCTCCATGTCTTTTTGATAATTTTTTTCTGTCAGGTCCTAAAATCATAGGAAGATGAGCAAATTCAGGAATTTTAAAACCAAGGGCATTATATAGAAGTATCTGTTTTGGTGTATTTGAGATGTGGTCATCTCCCCTTATTACATGGGTTATACCCATATGATTATCATCTATTACACAGGCAAAGTTATAAGTTGGTGTCCCATCACTTCTTAATATTATGAAGTCTTCAATTTCCTCATTTTTAAAGATAATTTCTCCATGTATTAAATCATTAAATTTTGTTTCTCCTTCAGGTATATAAAATCTTA